>NZJL01000091.1 GCA_002692165.1 Porticoccaceae bacterium | reverse complement strand
AAAAATTGATTGGAATGACATGTCGGAGTTGTCATCGGTAATCCCATTACTTGCGAAGATATATCCTAATGGGGAGGCAGATGTGAACCACTTTCATGCAGCTGGTGGAACAGGTTTCCTTTTTGGAGAGCTTATGCGGGGAGGTTACCTTCATCCAGATGCGAACACTGTTTGGGGCGAATCTTTTATAGATTATTGTGTTGAACCAAAGTTGAAGGGTGGAAACTTACATTGGGACAAAACTCCCACAAAATCAGTTGATCAGTCAGTATTATCCTGCATCGAAAAACCTTTTGAGCATGAGGATATATTATCCGATTATTTAGAGATTATAAAGAATATTACGCTTAATTTATTATTTTATGTAGCAAAACTACACAGAAAAAGCTGTCTTTGTATAGTAAAATTAGCCTAATGTTTCCAATTCTTAATGAGGCCTTTTTATAATCTCATTTGGAATGAAGGAACTTTTGCAAACATTTAAGATAAGAGAATAAAAATGGATACTTCATACTACGTGCCGGATAAAACCGAAGCATGGCAAAACTTAAAAAGGTACGCACAAAAGCAAGGTGTCGATGTCCGCCACGAATTTGAGTTGGACTCAGAACGCTCGCGGGTCTTTTCAGTGAGGACAAATGAGTTGTTTTTAGATTACTCCAAAAACTTGATTAACTCAGAGATTTGGACTGACCTAATCGCTCTTGCTGAGAATTCGCCGCTGCAACAGATGAAAAATTCAATGTTCTCAGGCAAAAAAATTAACACCTCAGAAAATCGGGCTGTACTGCATACACTGTTGAGAAAAAATCAGGCCAGTGAAATTGACGAACTAGATAAACTTCTCAAAAAGGTAAAGGGCCAAAGCCAGAATATTAAAAAAGTAAGCGAGCGTATTCGCTCTGGCCTTTGGCTTGGGGTTGACGGAAAACCGATAACAGATGTTGTCAATATTGGTATTGGCGGCTCAGATCTGGGACCAAGGTTAGCATGCAATGCTCTTGCAGAATTTCGTCATCCAAAAATAAACACTCATTTCGTTGGAAATGTGGATGGCGCAGAGATCTTGTCAACTCTGAATAAACTAGATCCGCAAAGAACGTTAATAATAATCGCCAGTAAAACTTTCAAAACTCAAGAGACTTTGATGAACGGTAATACGGCAATTAAGTGGCTCCGGCAAAATCTGAAGATAGCAGATCCACAAAAGACAGATCATCTAATAGCGGTAACCGCAAATCCAAATAATGCGTTAGAGTTTGGTGTCAACGAAAGCAACATTCTCCAATTTTCAGACTGGGTAGGGGGCCGTTATTCACTGTGGTCCAGCATAGGAATCTCCATTGCGATCAGCGCCGGATATGATAGATTCCACGAAATGCTGGTTGGAGCTCAAGAGATGGACGAGCATTTTCTTACCGCTCCGACAGGAAAAAGCATGCCAGTGGCTTTGGCGCTTCTGAGCATATGGTATAGCTCTTTTTTAAACCTAGAAACCCACGCAGTTATTCCTTACTGCGAGCGTCTCCAACTTCTGCCATCTTACTTGCAACAACTAGCGATGGAGAGCAATGGAAAATCAGTTTCTCGCCAAGGACAGCCGTTAGATTATGCGACAAGTCCTGTTATCTGGGGCCAAACCGGCACCAATGGGCAGCATGCTTTCTTCCAACTTTTACACCAAGGGTCACATACTATTCCGATTGATTTCATTGCAGCCTGCAGTGACGCTATGAGCACGCCAAAGCATCATGAAGCCTTGATAGGAAATATGCTGGCTCAAGGCTCCGCTTTAATGTTAGGCCAGTCCGCAAGCCCGAGCAAAATGCATCAGCACTATCCCGGCAACAACCCGTCCAACACCATATTAATCGACAAACTTTCAGCAAAAAATTTCGGTGCGTTAATTGCTTTGTATGAACATAAGGTATTCGTGGAGGGTTGCATTTGGAATATAAATTCTTTTGATCAATGGGGTGTGGAGCTTGGCAAAAAAATGGCCAACAACTTAATATCCTCTGAAGGATCGCTCCCCAATTTGGACGCCTCGACTCGATCGTTATTTGCCCATCAACGAGCAAGGTCAGGCATGTACTAAATTCTGAGTTCCTTGGGCAAAGAAAAACTAATCGCCTCCTCTGCTCCCCGCAATTCACAAGGTGCATTAGCGCCAAGAGAAACTAGTCTAGTGATTACATCATTCACCAGTGTCTCTGGTGCAGAAGCACCTGCGGTTAAGCCAATTGTGCTAATATCCTTTAACCAATCCAACCGAATATTGCTAGCGTCGTCAATTAGATATGCTTTACAACCGCAGCGTTCGGCAAGTTCTCGGAGGCGATTTGAATTTGAACTACTCTCCGATCCTACTACCAAAATAAGGTCGGTCTCTATGGCAAGCTGTTTTACTGCATCCTGACGATTTTGAGTCGCATAGCAGATATCGTCTTTCCGTGGACCACTGATAGCGGGGAAGCGTTCTTTCAGAGCATCTATGACTTTTGCAGTATCATCAACTGACAATGTGGTTTGGGTAACATAGGCTAATCCGCTTCCCGATTCAATCGACAAGTTTCGGGCGTCGTCTGGACTTTCTATTAGGTAAATTTTTCCACCCCTGGAGGTATCATATTGCCCAATAGTTCCCTCGACCTCTTGATGGCCCGAATGCCCTATTAGAATGCAGTCAATGCCTTCTTCACTATATTTTTTTACCTCTAAGTGAACCTTAGTCACCAGTGGACAGGTTGCATCAAATATCCGAAGCGGTCGGCTTTCAGCTTCTTTTTGGACTTTTTTGGGCACGCCATGGGCACTAAACACAAGAACCACATCGTTTGGCACTTCGCTCAAGTCTTCCACAAATATGGCACCACGGTTTCGTAAATTATCCACGACGTGTTTATTGTGCACGACTTCATGCCGAACATAGATTGGCGCTCCATAAAGTTCTAGAGCCCTCTCTACAATCTCTATAGCTCGATCAACGCCGGCGCAGAAACCTCTGGGATTGGCTAATTTTATATCCACTAGTGTGCGCTCTGAACTTTCACATCTATAATTTTGACTGCAAACACAATCGACTCACCAGCCAAGGGATGATTGAAATCGACCATGACCTCATGCTCACTCAGCGATTGAACTACTCCGGGCAACTCTCCACCCGCATTCTCAAACGAAATTACTACACCCCGTTGCAATTCATCTTGATCGAACAGTGATCGTTTAATCAATTGAACGTTTTGCGGATTATGCTGCCCAAAGGCCTTTTCTGCTGGCACTATGAATGTGGCTTCGGAACCGCAAACCAATCCCTCCAATACCTCCTCAAAACCTGGCAACAAGCTTCCGTCACCCAACGAAAACGTTGCGGGGGATGAATCGAAGTTAGAGTCAATAATGTGCCCATCTTCTAGTGCCAAAGAAAAATTCAATGTAACCTCGGCGCCTTGCCGTATAGGATTTAACACCATCTGTTAATGCTCATTTATCTGATCCTCTAGTGAAGCTTCGGGGAAAAAACTATCGATGATCAATAGGATAGCGCCGAGTGTAATACAACTATCAGCGAGATTAAACGCTGGAAAATGCATTCCAGACCAATGAAAATCAAGAAAATCTACGACATAACCCAACATCAGTCGATCACTCAGGTTGCCTAGCGCGCCTCCCAGAATGAGAGCCAATGCGACTCTTTCAATAAGTTTGTTACTTGGCACCCGCGATATCCATATAATAATGCCAACGCTGACAATTCCAGCCACTGCGCTCAAAGCCCAACGCTGCCATCCCCCTGCGTCACTCAAAAAGCTGAAAGCAGCCCCATGGTTATGGACTCTCACTAGATTAAAGTAAAAAGTGATCTCATGAACATCGCCATAGTTGAAGCTGCTAGTAATTAAAAGCTTGGTCAACTGATCCAGTATTATTGCAACTAGAGCAATAAGATACCAAAAAAGCAATTTTCGGGGATGCAATATTTCAAGCATACATCCTCACCTCGCCAGAGTCACTAATGTTACTCACGCAGCGCCCACACAATTGCGGGTGATCAGGATAGTGGCCTACATCTCCTAAAAAGTGCCAACATCTAGCACATTTTTTTCCGCTTGATCGTTTCAATAACACCCTCAAGCCCGGCGCACAGGTTTCTGCTGAGCTATCGGCATCATGAATGGGCTTCAAGATTGCCGCAGACGTAATGGTCACAAATCGCAACTCATCTGCCAACTTAGATAAAGCTTTGAAATTATGTTCATCGGCAAAGATACAAATATCGGCCTCTAATGAACCTTTAATGGAACCTTGATTTCTATGGAGTTCGATCACCCTGTTGACAGCTTCTCTAGCGACTAGAATGGTATCCCAATCGTCTTGATAGATATAACTGTCAACCTCAAGCGCGGGCAATTCTGACCACTCACTTACAAAGACAGCCGCATCCCGATTGTCGGGCATAAAACTCCAAATCTCATGAGCGGTAAAACTTAGAATGGGAGCGATCCAGCGCACAAAAGACTCACAAATATAGTACAAAGCTGTCTGCGCAGACCTTCTAGGCAAGCTCAACGTGCCGCAAGTATAAATGCGATCTTTAATAATATCCAAGTAAAAACCTCCCATGTCACGGACGCAAAAATTATGCAGCTTTTGAGTCACTAGGTGGAACTGAAATTTTTCATAGGCCTCTATGATCTCTTTTTGCAGAGATGCTGTTCTTCTGAGAGCCCAAAGATCTAGGGCAAGCATTTCCGAGTGTGGTAAAACGTCAGTATCTGGCTCGAATCCATCAAGATTTGACAAGAAATAACGTGCTGTATTTCGGATCCTTCTGTATGAATCCGCCGATCTTTCAAGAATTTCGTCCGAGACGGCTATCTCACTCCTGTAGTCTACAGATGCTACCCACAAGCGGAGCACATCGGCGCCCATCTTTTTAATAACATTTTGTGGGGAAATAACATTACCGACAGATTTGGACATTTTTCTGCCTTGATCATCAACCGCAAATCCATGAGTTACCACCGTCTTATACGGAGCAGAGCCATTTATCGCGATTGCGGTTTTTAAAGACGATTGGAACCATCCTCTATACTGGTCGGAGCCCTCCAAGTATAGATCTGCTGGATAAGACAATTGATCGCGAACGTCAACAACAGAAGCGTGGGTTACACCCGAATCAAACCAAACATCCAATGTGTCAGTGACTTTTTCATAGCTCTCAGAATCGGCTCCCAAGAATTCGCTTGCTTCGATTTCGTACCAAGCGTCAATGCCCTCTTTTTCAATAAGCTTAGCCGCTTTTTCTAACATTTCAGAGTTTCTGGGATGGATCGCTCCCGTTTGTCGGTGCACGAACACCGTTATGGGCACTCCCCAAGTTCGTTGCCGAGACACGCACCAATCCGGGCTATCTTCAAGCATTGATTTAATTCGTGCTTCACCCCAGTCAGGATACCAATTGACCGATTGCACCGCTGCTTGAGCCTTCTCTAATAAGGCTCCTTCTTCCATAGAAATAAACCATTGCGGAGTAGCTCGGTAAATAAGCGGCGTTTTTGTTCTCCAGCAATGAGGATAGCTATGGCTAAATTGTTCACAAGACATTAAGAGTTTTTTCTCTCTCAGCAGTTCAATAACCTTTTGATCAACCTTATACACGTGGTCGCCTGCAAATATCTCTACGGAGTCGTTAAATAGCCCATTGCTCATTACATAATTAAGAGTGCCGATCCCATTCTTTTTAGCAACATTAAAATCATCCACACCGTGATCGGGTGCAGTGTGGACACATCCTGTGCCAGCGTCGTCCGTCACATGCGTTCCAATCAAGATCGGAATTTCGCGCTCATAAAATGGATGGTCCGCCACAATTCCTTCGAGTTCGCTTCCCAAGCAATTAGCAATTACTTTGTAATCTTTAATTTTTATCCTTCTCATTGTCTCTTCCAGAAGGGATTGTGCTGAAACAACCCTTAATACACCCCCATTGATATAGCACTCAGTGAGGCTGTATTTTAGGCGCGGAGCTAAACAGATCGCTTGACTACTTGGAATCGTCCATGGCGTTGTCGTCCAAATCAAAAAGTAGGTATTCCCCGCTTCTTTGGAGACTTGGAAACGATCATTCAGTGCGTCTAAATTTGCGCCTGGCAGAACCGGATAAGCAACGTCAACAGCAAAAGATGTTTTTTCAATGTATTCAACTTCGGCCTCAGCAAGAGCAGATCCGCCAACCACGCTCCAATAAACCGGCTTATATCCTTTTACCAAATGACCATTTTCGATGATTTTCCCCAAAGCGCGAACGGTGTTTGCTTCCATCTCATAATGCATTGTTAGGTAAGGATTCTCCCAATCTGCAAGGACACCCAAACGAACAAAATCATTTTTTTGGGTATCAACTTGTTTCTGCGCATATTCCCTGCATTTTTGTCGAAAATCGGAGTGGCTTACCTTAGTACCAGCTCTCCCCAATTTCTTCTCGACATTGTGCTCTATGGGCAAGCCATGACAATCCCAACCAGGCACAAATGGACAATCAAAACCCAGCATAGTGCGTGATTTAACAACCATATCCTTGAGGATTTTATTTATCGCATGTCCAATATGAATATTACCATTTGCATATGGGGGCCCGTCATGAAGGATGAACTTCTCTCGCCCAGCACGAGCATTTCGAATTTCTTGATAAATATCGTTTTTTTGCCATTCTTTTAAGATTCTAGGTTCCATTTGCGCCAAGTTTGCTCGCATTGGAAATGAGGTTTTTGGGAGGTTTAAGGTGTTCTTATAATCGGTCATTAATATCTCTTTTTCANCAAGTAATTCATTTTTTGGAACTTATAGCTGTTCATTACGAAGTAAGTTCCTGATCGCACGCACATCGCGCTTGATACGCGACACTAATTCGTCCAACCCATCGAATTTTTGTTCCTCCCTTACTTTATGCAGAAATTCTACTGTGATGAACTGAGTGTACAAATCACCCCAAAAATCTAGAAGATGTACTTCTAAAATTGGCTTAACCGCCTCACCAATGGTTGGGCGAACCCCTACGTTTGCAGCGCCAAAATACCTCCTACCTCCAACATAAACCCGAACTGCGAAGACACCCGAGAGCGGGGCGCGATTCCGATGCAAATGCACATTCGCAGTGGGAAATCCAAGTGTTCGTCCNAGATGCTGGCCGTGCACGACCCTTCCGGTTATTGCAAAGGCTCTCCCAAGAAGTTGCTTAGCTCTGATAAAATCACTGTTCTCTATAGACTTCCTTACAAGCGTGCTGCTTATACGCTCACCATCAACCTCTAAGGTGTCTGTGTCCTCCACNGTGTAGCTATAGCGATTGCCATAATCGCGAAGCATCAGAATATCTCCACTGCGGTCGCAACCGAATCTAAAATCATCGCCAACGATTAAGTGCTTCATCCCTAGGCCCCTGTAGAGCACTCGCTCTATGAACTCACTCGCACCCAAGTTGCGCAACTCAAGATTGAAACGCAAACATACCACCCGGTCCACTCCAAAAGCCAATAATGATTCAATTTTTTCNCGCAATCTCATCANCCTAGCCGGTGCTCTNTCGTCACCNAAGAATTCCTTTGGTTGCGGTTCAAATGTTGTTACAACTGATGTTAAATCATTTTCCCTAGCGCGTTTCAGAACCGAAGTCAAAACTGACTGATGTCCTAAATGGACGCCATCGAAAGAGCCTATGCTGATTACAGATCGCCTATTTCGCGCTTTCAACGCATCGAGATTGCGAACAAAAGTCACCTTTTTCTGCAGCACTTTTTAAATGATCCTCTCAATTTAAACTAAAAATTATACTTGGCATTAGAATAAAATCTAACTTCTAATCGATAAAACTTCTCAGGGAGAAGAAGATTGGGCTTACTTGACATCATTCGGAATCTCTCGCCACAGGACCACGAAAATCCCGAACACGGAAACCCACGAGGAAAAGGGCTGAAACATACATCAAAAGGCCACAACCGCAGACCGCGCAGAGCCGCAGCAGACGCTGCCACCACTCAAAGCGCTGCCAGACGGCGGCATCCATAGCACCAAGAAATACGGCCGAAACATAAACCACTGCAATCATAAAAAATAATGCTGCCAGTAACCTCTTAAAAAAAGACGAAATCCCATCAAAGTTTTTGAGAACCTGGTCTCTGCGCAACCCAATGTAAAGAAGTGCTGCATTGACATAAGCTGCCAACGAGGTTGCAAGAGCCAGACCGACATGCCCAAGATTACCCGAATAATGCAGAGGAACGACGAACAGCAAATTCATGACCATATTTGCTGCCATGGCAATCATTCCAAAACGCACAGGTGTAACCATATCTTGACGAGCAAAGAATCCGGGAGCTAACACTTTTATCAGCATGAATCCTACAAGGCCAAGCGCATAAGCTCTCAAGCTTAATGCTGCCATTTGCATATCATGAGCCGTCATAACGTCACCATAAAGAAATAGAGTCGTAAGTACAGGATAAGCTAATAACATGAGCGCAGCGGCAGCAGGCACAGCAAGCAGCAAAACCATTTTTATCGCCCAATCAATTGTTAAGGAGTACGAGTCCTTTGAATTCAACGCATGGTATCGAGACAGATTGGGTAAAATAACGGTGGCGATAGCCACACCGAAAACTCCATGAGGCAATTGGGCTAACCTGTCGGAGTAATATAGCCAAGAAACACTGCCAGTGGGTAGAAACGTCGCCAAAATTGTATCCAATAACAAATTAATCTGGCTGACTGAAACTCCAAAAATAGCTGGCGCCATTAACGATAAAATCTTCTTCACGCCGGAATGCTGCCAGTCGACCATTGGCATTGGTAACATATGTATCTGTTTAAGGAAGGGCAATTGGAAGGCAAACTGGATTGCTCCCGCACACAATACCCCCCAGGCTAACGCAAAAGTTGGTTCTTCAAACCAAGGAGCCGCAACAAGAGCAGCCGAGATCAATGTTATATTTAAGAACATAGGAGTAAAAGCAGGAACAGCAAATCGGTCATAAGTATTTAGGATGCCAGCAGCAAATCCAGTTAACGAAATAAAAAATAAATATGGGAACGTAATTCGCAGCATCGACGCAGTCGCAGAAAATTTTTCAGGAAAATCAAAATACCAGCTTGGAGCAAAAATTCCCGTGACTAGTGGAGAAAAAACAACCACCGCTAGCGACACTAACAGCAATATCAATCCAAGATTACCGAAGACACGACTCACCAACTCACGAACGAGAAATTGACCTCCACGTGCTCGGTACTCCCCTAAAACCGGAACAAAAGCTTGCGAGAAAGCGCCCTCAGAGAACAAACGTCTGAAAAAATTCGGTATCTTAAAAGCAATAAAAAAAGCGTCTGCCAGGGCTTCAGCACCTATAACCCGGGCGAGAACTATATCTCTTAGCAACCCCAGTATTCTGGATAGCATTGTGAAAGAACTTACGATCCCACTAGATCTCAATAAACCTCGACCCTCTGATCCTCCGGGAGAAATTGACTGTGGCTCCGTCGAACCGTCGGGCGTTTTTCCTTCGTGCAAAACTTTGACCCCAGGTTTGTAATTGATAGACCAGTTTACGCATCAATTGGCTTATCTCCAAACGAAACTGTTGGCTGCCCAAAGACCGCCATTCCCGAAACAAAACCAAACGTAAGAATATCGATCTAATAACCCGTTTAAAGCCTACCTAACGCCGTCGGATAACTTGATTATGCCGAAAAAACGTTGTAGAGTTCTCAACCCTATTATCATCGACAAAAAGGACCTCAATTCAATTGGCCAACTCACCACAAGCGAGAAAACGCTCAAAGCAAAATGAGCGAAGACGCATGCAGAATTCAAGCCAACGATCAATGGTGCGTACTTTTTTAAAAAGAGTGGACGCTGCAATCGACGAGGGTAATATCAAGAATGCTACAGAGGCACTAACTGCTGCCGTGCCAGTCATTGACCGAATGGCAGATAAGGGTATCATTCACAAGAATAAAGCAGCACGCCATAAGAACCGGCTTAACGCGAAGGTCAAAGCGCTAGGCAAGAACGACTAAGTTATCTCGGTGGATCAACTCATCTTCCTCTCGAAATCCGAGCGCTCGAAAAATGCTTGAAGTTCCCTTCCCTTTTATAAGATTGGCGTCGGCTGCGCCATAATTGGTCAAGCCGCGAGCTATTTTCTTGTTTGTTAGTGTCCAGACAACTCACTAAATCGCCTCGACTAAACTCTCCTTCCACATGCACCACACCCACTGCTAACAAGCTCCGGCCTTGCGACGTTAACACCTGAGAGGCACCATCATCGAGATGCAAGGCACCTCTGACCTGCAACTGGCTTGCCAACCATTTTTTTCTCGCCGTTAGCGGCTTTTTATTTGTCGTTAAAAGCGTTCCAACCTTTTGACCGTTAGCAATTCTTGTAATAATTTTATCACTGGATCCCCCTGCTATAATGGTCGAGCACCCGCTATTGGCTGCTTGCCGAGCAGCTTGCAATTTAGTTAGCATGCCGCCGCGGCCGATATTAGTGTTACCTCCCGAAGCCGCGGCATCTAGTTTAATATCATCTGATTCAACTTCAGATATTAAACATGCCTTATCATTATGCGTAGGATCTGAATCGAAAAGCCCTTCTTGATCCGTCAAGATGACCAATACTTCAGAATCAAGGAGATTAGCCACAATCGCAGCAAGTCTGTCGTTGTCACCAAATCGAATTTCGTCAGTGACTACGGTATCATTTTCATTAACAATAGGAATCACTGAGTGACTCAAGAGTGTTTGCAAAGTGCTCCGAGCATTTAAATACCTTTCTCGATTAGCCATGTCATCATGATCAAGCAAAATCTGCGCCGTTTGCCGATTGAAACGCTTGAAACTAGTCTCATATGTCTGAACAAGCCCCATTTGTCCCACTGCAGCTGCGGCCTGCAAATGACCAATTGCTTCCGGTCTCCGCGTCCAATTTAACCTTGACATGCCTGCAGCGATCGCCCCTGACGAGACCAATACTACTTCTTTTCCGGCTGCCCAAAGATCTTCTATCTGCTCGGCCCAAGAATCAATGGCCTCGCTGTCCAACCCCTTTCCATGATCGGTTAACAGCGAGCTACCGATTTTGATTACCCAGCGAGTAGAATTCTTGANATCGCCCCTNCTATCTATNTNNTCCATACAACTAGCCATTGAATCGGTCGCGAATTATTTTGCACAAAAAACTTCAATACCGTTCTCGTCATCAGCCACAGCATTGCATAATTTTATAGAAGAATTTTGTTGTTTGTTAGCTATTTTATTTAGAGTCACAAGAGTTTCTGCTTGAACTTTGGCAAACCATTTCGAATGATCGGAAGATTGCAAGTCAGGGCACTCCAAATCTTGGGCTGCTTGCTCGTCTATGGTATCCATGATTGCCATACAAAGTCCGTCAATGCCTTCAGAAGTTAAGCCGGATATTTTATGCACTGGACCGCTCCAGCCAATATTCTGAATTAGTTCTTGGCATATATCGTCAACTTCATTTTGGGGGAGTAAATCTATTTTATTTAGTACCAACCAGCGTTCTCCTTGAGCTAGGGTTTCACTAAAATTTGCAAGCTCTCGTTCAATGGTAATTACATTTGACGAGGCTTCGGTTCCGTCAAATGGACACATATCCACAATATGCAGTAACAACCTTGTTCTTGTGAGATGCTTTAGGAATCTCATTCCCAACCCTGCACCTTCGGAAGCACCTGCAATCAGCCCGGGTATGTCCGCCACAATGAAACTTCTGTCCACATCGATGTCGACAACACCAAGATTTGGAATTAAAGTGGTAAAGGGATAGTCAGCCACCTTAGGAGTCGCTGCTGACACTGTCCTGATGAAGGTGGATTTTCCGGAGTTAGGGAGACCTAACAACCCGACATCGGCTAACACTTTTAACTCAAGACGCAGTGTCCTAGCTTCTCCTTCTTTCCCAGAAGATGTTTGGCGCGGGGCGCGGTTAGTACTCGACTTATACCTAGTGTTCCCAAGCCCATGGTAACCTCCTTGTGCAACCTTCAGAGGCTCATCCACCGAAGTCAAATCTCCGAGGATCTCTCCAGTACTCTGATCAACTACCACTGAGCCCTTGGGAACTTCCAAAACAAGGTCAGCGCCTGCTGAACCCCTGCAATTGGAACCCGCACCTTGCTCTCCATTCTGCGCCTTAAAATCACGTTTAAAGCGAAAATCAACCAATGTATTTAGTCCCTCTCGAGCGACTAAGAATACGCTTCCTCCGTCACCACCGTCACCCCCATCAGGGCCACCTTTTGGCACAAACTTTTCTCGTCGGAAACTCATACAGCCATTGCCGCCCTTTCCGGCGAGGACTTTGATCACCGCTTCATCTACAAATTTCATCTTCTGAGCCCACTACTTGTCCAACTCCTCCATCCTTAAAGATGAGATTCCACCGAGCATAAAAAAAGCCCCTTGAGGGGCTTTGTGTAACCTATTATGTTACCCAGTCAACACCTCAGCATGCTTTTTGTTCTGCGGCCCTTTTTGCACGAATTTTACTACCCCCGACGCTTTAGCAAAAAGGGTATGATCCTTGCCAATCCCGACATTAAGTCCTGCCCGGAACTTGGTGCCACGCTGGCGGACTATTATACCGCCCGCATTGATTGCTTGACCACCAAAGACCTTAACGCCTAGCCGCTTGCTTTGCGAATCTCGCCCGTTTCGGGTGCTACCGCCTGCTTTTTTATGTGCCACTACCCATTCTCCACTGATTAACTAATTTGAGCTAATACTGGTGATTTTGACTTTTGTATACCACTGTCTGTGCCCTTGTGTCGTTCTGGAGTGCTTACGCCTACGAAACTTCACCACTTTTATTTTGTCTCCGCGGCCATGTTCGACCACTTCTGCAGAGACCTTTGCTCCAACTATGCACGGGGCACCTATTTTGACGTCGCCATCGTCACCCACCATGAGCACTTGATCAAAATCCACGCTGTCCCCTTCGGGGACATCTATTTTCTCTAGGCTTAAAATTTCACCCTCAACTACACGATGCTGTTTACCGCCGCTTCTGATGACAGCGTACATTCTTTTCTCCACGTTAATTTTAGTAGCTCCAGCGCGCTCTTGAGCTCTGCCGCAAAAATACAGAAGAGAGTTTAATCGAACCGACCATACCATGCAAGGCCAGCTAAGCAATGTGGACAACTATCAAATCAAAATATGATTATTCAAAGNATGCTCAGCGCAACCAAATAAGCGAGGCATTTCGTCCGGTCTTGGCGTCTCTTCGAAACGAGTAGAATTGGTTTTTATCAGTCCACGTACAAAAATCTCCGCCATATATTTCCTCTATCCCGGAAGCTTTCAACTTTAACCTCGCCAACAAATATAGGTTAGCCAGATAACGATCTTGATGAGGGGAAAATGCCTGTGCAATAGCAGCTTCGCTGTCCTTAGAATCCACTCCTGCCAAAAAACTTTCAAGGACATCTTGACCAACCGGATAAGCGGAAGGCCCGATTGCTGGACCGAGATAAGCCATGATGTCGCCGATAGGATCTTGGAACATTCTTACGGCTGATTTTATGATTTCTGATGCCAGACCACGCCAGCCAGCATGAATTGCAGCAACCTGATCACCGTTTCGGTTACACAAGAGTATCGGGACACAATCAGCTGTTAAAACAACACAAACTTCTCCANGNNTTTTACTNACANTGCCGTCNGCGCGATTATCTTTGCTTATNTCNGACGAATGNATCACTCGGCTNCTGTGCAACTGATGCAGCCATCTAGGCTCTTCTGGCAGGGACAACTGCTTGCGTAATCTTTCGCGATTTATTTTAACTGACAAAAAATCGTCCCCAACGTGCGTTGCCAGATTATTGGACAAAAAAGGCTCTTTACTGACTCCGCCAGATCGCAGTGTGATAGCGCATGAAACACTTGGAGGCGCAGGCCAATTGGGTACAAAATAAGTGGGCGATTGGACTTCAATCATTATCGCCTCCCGACTGGATGACCCGCACCAACTCGAACATATCCTCTGGCAATTGTGCAGTCCATTCCATTGCCAATCCACTTTGGGGATGGTTCAAACCAAGTGTAATTGCATGGAGAGCTTGACGCGGAAAACAACTAATCGTTGCATATATGTGGTTCGTCTGTTTCACGACAGGTGCTGTACGCCCATAAGCAGGATCGCCCACAATTGGATGTTTAATATGTGCCATGTGCACGCGAAGCTGATGGGTTCGCCCCGTCTCAAGTTGCAAACGCACATGAGTAAATCCACCAAAATAGTTTATAGCTCTAAAATGTGTAACTGCTTCTTTACCATGATCAATAACAGCCATCTTTGTCCGAATTTTTGGATGTCTGCCTATAGGCGCGTTTATGGTACCTGATTTTTCGACGCGACCATACACAATGGACTCATACTCTCTCTTTACCAATCGTGCCTGCAGCTGATCGACCAAAAAACTATAGGCCAGCAGATTTTTTGCCACTACCATTAAGCCAGTGGTATCTTTGTCTAGTCTGTGCACTATGCCTGCTCGCGGAAGTGCTCTTAATTGAGGCCACTGAAATAAGAGACCATTTAGCAAAGTAGCATCCCAGTTTCCGGGGGCTGGGTGCACTACAAGATCCTTTGGCTTATTGAGCACAATCAAATAATCATCCTCGTACACCACTTCTATAGGGATCTGTTGTGCAAGCCAGTCTCCCTCAGGCATCCGTTCAACATACATTGATATTGTCTCCCCTCCCTTTAAACGATAATCCGCAGGGCGAACCTCACCATCCACCCGCAGTTCACCACTTTTTATCCATTTCTGTAATTGCGAGCGAGAAAAATTATTGAATAATGCTGCCGCCACCAGATCGAAACGATGTTTTCGATATTGCTCACCCACTTCAGAATGAAGATTGATATACTCCATCAACGGGAGCTCCGAAATTGGATCTAATATCATTGATCTCTCCAGTAATCGTTTCTTGGGTGATCACTCACCATCTAAAAAGTTTGGGTTGGATGCTCGAGGGCGCCGTATGTTGGTTTAAATAAAGCTCTATGTTTAAATAGCCGTCTTTTGGTGTGATTAAGCTGGTTCAATCGACTGAGACATTATATGAAAAACGTTTTGATTATTCTGCTCCTTGTCAGTTTTTCGCTTTCGTCAGGCTGTTCTTGGTTTGGATGGGGCGATGACGAGTCCGACGAGGACGAAACTGCTGGATACACTGAGAAAGATTTTTACGAAAAGATTCAAAGTAGTTTGAATTCAGGTAATTGGACAATAGCGATAAGGAATCTGCAACTCCTTGAATCACAATTCCCGTTTGGAAACTATGCCGAGCAGGCACAACTAGAACTGATCTATGCTCAGTATAAATCTGCTGATTATGAGGCCAGCATTGCTTCTTCGGAGCGTTTCATTAGATTGCATCCTCAACATCCAAACGTTGACTATGCCTTTTATGTAAGAGGCTTATCTGAAATTTCCCAAACATCGGGGTTTTTTGACAGCTTTTTGCCCACTGATTCGACGATGCGCGACATCGGCACCGCCCGTAGTTCGTTTACCACCTTAACGGAGTTAATTACACGTTTTCCAGACAGCCCCTACGCTCCCGATGCCAGAGCGAGACTTGTCTCACTTCGTAACCTTTTGGCGCGCGCAGAAATTCATGCCGCCAACTATTATTTCTCGAGAGGCGCTTATCTTGCCGCTGCTAACCGCGGAAGGCATGTGGTAGAACAATTTCAGCAAACACCTGCAGTCCCAGATGGGCTAGCAGTAGCGGCTCAGGCCTACCACATGCTAGGGATGAAAAAAGAGTCGCAGAATGCTGTGAAAGTCTTGCATCACAACTATCCTGACTATCCGCTGTTGGATGAGACAGG
>NZJL01000090.1 GCA_002692165.1 Porticoccaceae bacterium | reverse complement strand
AATGTTTTTTCTCATTTTTGGATATTTGAATTGTGTAACGGTTGCTGTCGATATCCGCCGACAATCGGGGCCATATGCTTGCTAGTAAACTATTTGACGCAGGAGCTCTCCATTTCGAACCGTTTTGTCTAAGCTCTCCAAAAAGATGTAAGGAGTGAATAGTTCTCGTTGCAGCAACATACAGCACTCTAGTGTTTTCTAAGCGAGATCGAATCGTCTGCTCATGCCTTAAATAATGGTATAACTCGTCTTCCCCCTGAGACACGGGTCCTCGGGTCGCAATAATGAAATCATTCTGACCTCCGTCATTAAGATATTCATTCCACAAGAGAAGCGGCTTTTCCCTCTCGCTGACCGAACGAGACAAACCGGGCAGAATCACATGATCAAATTCTAAACCTTTCGCTTTATGCATGGTCATAACCGTTACCGGATTTCGATCTTCATTCGTTAATTGCGATAATTTCGGTTTGGAGGTGAGAGCTTCGAACGCATGCTGAAAACCTTCCCAATTTTGAATGATTCCTCCGACTTCCGTTTGACTGACAAGGTCTAGGAATTTCATGATATCTTCATAATCCTTTTTATTTTCAAGTGCGTCCATTCCGCCGAGCTTTACCCAGCATTCTTCTAGGGACTTACGAAGACTTTGACGACGACGGTTAAGCCAAAAATCTTTTAAAACAGGAACGACCCGTGCTAAAGTCGCTGAGCCGTAACTGCTCAGCTGGTGCTTTCTCCGATTTTCAAAAGACTCAAACTGACCGATGAGTTGATCTATGATTAGTTGCTTTTCTTCCAAACAGTGCTGTGTACTGTTTACAATTATCAACAAGTCCTCAAGACCTAACCCACAAAATGGTGCATGCAGAACTGAAAGCCACGCTATTCGATCACTTGGTGACATCAATGCGCGGGTTAGCGACATCATGTCGACGACCGGTAAACGATTGAAAAGTGGTTCTATATCAATCCCTTGCCACTCAATATCGTTTTCCCTAAAAGCAGGGATGATTGCTTTCAAATGACCTCTGTTACGAGCAAGGATAGCGATCGAGTCGCGAGGATAATTGAGCCTGATCTTTTTGCAGATTTCTGATATCCGTTTAGCTTCGAATGCATCGTAATCCTCCCCACAATAGCCAAAAAAATTGACTTCGGCCTTCAGTGATAATCGCTTGACTGCATCGGAGTTTGAATAAGATACTGCGCCTAAGGAAGGATTTTCTGTTGATGGAAATGCTGAAGAGAAGTATTCGTTTATCCAGTCGACTACAACCTCTTGAGATCGAAAGTTGGTTTTAAGTGTAAGCGATTGAATTTCTAAGTGTGCTATTGAGTGTTTTTGTGCTCTTAGAAATAAGCCCACATTAGCGTTCCTAAAGCTGTACATCGACTGCATTGCATCGCCAACAAGAAATATGCTGCGTCCATCATCAGATTCCCAGCCTTCGACCAATGATTCAATTAAGTTTATTTGAATAGCTGAGGTATCCTGAAACTCATCAATTAGTACGTGCTTCAATCTGTAATCTAACTGCAGAGATGCTCGAGACACAGCGTTTGACGGATCATTGGAGTTCAAAGCATCTAATGCTGACAGAGTTATGGCGCTATAGTCACATTCATTATCGCTCTCGAAAATGACATTTAATTCGGCCACTAAATAAGGAAGCAGATAACCGACTGCGACAAGAATTTGATGTTGTGATGAATTCTTATAGTTCTCAGGCAGCCTCAAAATCGAAATCATTACTTGGAGCAACCCCGGAGTAGCCTCGCACCATTTTATCAACTCCAAAGCTCGGATTTTCTGATGTTTCTCAGTGGGAGGATATCCCTCGTTTTTGGTGAGTCTTTGTCTCCACATGTCGGTTTTTGAGACAAATTGCCGAATTAAAGATTTCCAAGTAGCGAGCTCGTTTGCAGAGCACTCTGGAAGGCAGTTAAGGTCCTTTAATTGATTTAATTCGGGATTAGTCTCCTCAGATACACGTCTCGCAGCTTGTCTTGTAAGGGCTAGAAATTCCCTTGAAATGGGATCAAAAAGGTCAGTCAAAGTTTTTAGATGTTCGCATGTCACGCGCTCGATCAGCGAATGAAAGTAATCCGGATTAGTCTTAATCCTAAAAATTAGAGGGAGCCATTGCTCTCGCCTTTCCAAAAGTTGGCATAAAAGATGTTCGCATAAACCGAAGTCATTCCCTAAATGGCTCAGCAAAGTACCAACATATGACCCAATCAGATTGTCCTCCTCTATCCTAGAAAGTAACGCCTGCGCAGCCCTTTTATAATGAACTAAAGGCTGATCGCATGGATTTGTCGAAAAGCCTGTCGATGATTCCAGAGCATAATGATTACTTACATGCCTGGTGAAGCCATCAATCGTCTGGATGCGCAATCTCCAAGGAAGATCTAATAAATTCCACGTAAATTTATCACTGCGTGCAAGCGCTTTCTTTGCAAGCATCCATGTAGTTGCGTCATTTGGATCGGTTGGACATGAGGATGTATGGGCCTTTTCGAGCGCTGTTACCACTCGTGTCAGCATTTCTGAGGCGGCTTTTCTTGTAAAGGTGATGCAGAGAATCTCCTCAGGATTCTCAACACAATCTAGCAGCGCAAGGTATCTTTGTGTAATTAAGCCTGTTTTACCAGAACCGGCGGGGGCAGCTACAATAAAGCTTCGTGCAGGGTCAATCGCGGCTGTCCTTATTTTTGAATCACTAAGCTTAATCATCACATATGGTTCCATGTCTTGCTAAAGATCAAGGATATTCGACAAATCGGTTGAGAGGTAATAAAAAATGTTGTTGCTTGAAAGCGGTTGCATCACTGATAGAGATGTCACAATTTCCAGAGGAAAATGAATGGGCTAATTTTTTGAGTCCCTTTTTCCAGTCGACAATTCTTGCTGGCCAATCCTCAATTTCGGTCAATTCTGGAGAAAGCAGCCCATCACTCTCACCAATTAATCTGATCTCATCTAGGTTTAGTTGTGCATATGCACATCCATTGGAGCTCGGACTGCAGGCAAGAACGTAAAGCGGCAATTGGGGTTCTCTCAATTGCTCGGGATCCCAACCTCTTGATTTTATAGTGCCGGTTTTATAATCAATGATGAGTGTTTTCTCTCCAACGAGATCTATACGATCCACAGTCAGTTGAAGAGTCAGCTCACCAAATTTAATTGTAAATAATCGCTCTAACTCAAGCACCTCGAAGGGTTCTCGGACTTTTTCCTTATTAAGCCAAGCTTCTATCAAGTTACAAATCTGCAGTTTTTCCAATTTGCGGTATCGTGGACCGCGAAGAGAAGACGAGAAACGATCGTATTTAGCAAACGCGAAATCAATAGTCTGATTGATTTCCGCAGTGAGTTCCAAGTTGCTCAATTGCACCAATTTGGCAGAGTTTTTCCATTCAGCCCATAACTTGAATAAGATTTCATGAATAAGTATTCCTCGCTCCCGCTTGTTTATTCCCTTATGCGGCGGATCTAAGGGCATTGCGCTTAATCGATGGATGGCGAATGAGTTAAACGGGCAGACAAACTGATTTCGAAGAATTGCAGCACCGCCTCGAATCTTTTCTTTGTTCATGTCAAGAGGAACATTCGGTTGTTCATAAAGTTCGCTTTGCTCCAACTGATTAGAATCATAAAAGGCTTGTTGATCATAAACTGGCTGGAGTGAGATAGGAAACCAAGATGAATCTATGTTTCTTAACAAAGGGCTCTCGATAGATTGCTCTTCGTCGCGGTGTGAGGGGTAGCTGCAGATTAAAAAGTCAGCATTGGCATGGAAACTTTGAAGAAGGCTGCGTGCTATAACTAATTCCCGTGTTGCGTCATATCGGGATAACTTGTGTTTTTTTTGATAATTTGCAGGCAGCAATGGATTGATTGAGGGAAGTTTGGGTAAGTTCTTATGATCCGAGCCAAGTATCCAGGCCTTATTAAATTGAAGGCCAGAGGCATCTAAAAGTCCCAATACCTGAAGGGATGCATCAGGTGTTTGCTCGTGAAATATATGATCATTTGCCATTGAAATGAGGGTCTGGACGGCTCCATTCGAGTTAATTCTTTCTCCGAGATTATCTAGGCTACAAAATTGCTCCATTAAACTATCCCATTGACTTAATTGTTGGTATTCATAACTTGAAACGGGATTGGTCCCGGGCCAATTCTGCTTCTCTAAAAGACTATGTATCGCTTCAGACCACTGTGAAAACTTTAACAGCGTTAATTTGCCATCAGCTTGGTATTTAGTTTTTGTTGATAGAAACCGGAACGCTTTGATAGCTTTGCTCGTGTCTTCTGAAGTTTCAATTCTTTCTATTTCACACACGAATTGATGAAGCGTCAGACTGAAGAGCGACTTCTTTCTCAGTTGCTGTTCCAGTTGGCCTTTTAATTGAAGAGACAGATACTCAAAAGCTGAATAAGGAGAGTAAATTATCCGAAGCCAATAGGATAAGGTTTTTTCATTGTTGATCGAAGAAAGCAATTCAAGAGCACCGGCGATCAAAGGAGTCTCAGAGAGAGGCACGCCAGCAGAAAAATTTACCGGGATTTTAACATCTGACGCGGCCAATGCTCTGTCAATCGCTCGATAAACTTCCCCGAGCCGATTGGGCAAATCTGGCAGAAGTATTCCAATTCGTTGATTTGGACTCGTTTTAAGTTCCTTTGCTGCCCATGTCGCTGCCGCGGTGAGCTCCTCCTGAGGATCATTAAATTTAATTTTTTTAGCTTTATCAAAGCCCGCGATGTTTTTATATTTGGGATGGAAGAGTGAGCTGATATTGTGGTTAGGATCATCTAGCCGATCGATCATGTCTACACAGAAAGGATCCAACAATACACAGCGATTAGCGGAGTTAATGAGTATGTTACGCTGAAGAGGTGTGATAGATTGAAATCCATATAAATAAATACTTTGATAAGTATGAAGTTCGTGTTTCTTGAAATTTGTTGCTAAAAGTTTCCAGCACTCGTGTGGTTGCAGAAAACCGTTCTCTTCCATTAATTTGGCATACGTTTTAGACCACACCTTAAATTGTCTCGAACTGGTGGTATCACTAGGAACGTTTTCAATGGGCAGATAATGAGAGCAGAGTTCGTTATATGTATCATCAGCCATGCGGCTGAAGCGAGTTGCCAACCGCGGATTAAATTTATTTATTGCTTTTTCCCAAAAAAATAATCTCTGAGCTCGCTCAGCCATCGCCCAAGGGGTGACTGAATCTAAATGCAGGTCATGCATTTCATCCCAACAATTTTTAAGCCATGAGAGCATGCAATGAACATTGGGCGCCTGCCATGATGGCATGTCACTGTGTTCGGTGCTACCCCACGCAGCACATATTTGATTTGCTAATCGCTCGGTGGGTACTAAGACGAGACTGTTCTTTTCTTTTAAAACTTGCTCGAATACCGAAATATCAATCATGGAAGGCAATGGCTCATGCCTTGTCATTTATGTTTCTCCTCAAACATTGTCAAATAGTAAGATAGATTAAGCCCTTTTCTGAGGGTGGTACTGGTACAATATCTTTATGGAATTGTCGATTCAAGTAATGTATTTGTTTATTGGGCTTGTCAGTTTTGCGGTGGGAACTGTTGGTGGTTATTTCATTAGTATTCTTACCGAGAGAGCAAAACTGGCAAGGCTTGAAATTCAACTTGAAAATAGCCAACATTTAGAAGTGAATTTGAATGATTCTTTACGTGATAAAGATAAACAGAATATAGAGTTAGGAAAGGAAGTGGCGTCCTTGATGACCAGATTGGAAGGTCAAGCAAAAGAGCATGAGGAAAAGTTTGAACTCTTGGAAACGACGAGAATACGCATGTCGCAAGAATTTGAAAATCTTGCGAACCGTATTTTTGAGCAAAAGCAGACTCAATTTGCAGCCAAGAGTCAATTGACGATAGAGAACTCTGTTGGGCCTTTGAGAAGGGATATCGGCGAATTTCGAAAACAAGTGGAGAGCGCCTATGACAAGGAGACGGCTGATCGTAATAAACTTATCGGTCAAATAAGCGAACTGCAAAAGCACACGATGCGAGTCTCAGAGGAAGCCGTGAGCCTTGCGAATGCTTTGCGTGGTGATACTAAACTCCAAGGAAATTGGGGGGAGTTTATACTTGAGAAACTGCTTGAAGATTCTGGATTAAAGCGAGGCAGAGAATATAACGTACAAGAATCCAAAATTGATGATCAAGGTAAAACAAAGAAACCTGACGTCATTGTTCATCTGCCAGAGGGCAAGGACATTGTCATTGACGCAAAAGTCAGTCTGTTAGCTTATGAGGGTTACTTTAATAGCAGAGACGAACTGCAGAAAACGCAATCTCTGCGGAAGCATCTTAATTCATTAAAAACACATGTCCGTGGTCTAAGCGATAAGAATTATGATCAGTTGGATGGCCTTAACAGTCTCGATTTTGTTCTTTTATTTGTGCCGATTGAAGCAGCTTTTATGCTCGCACTAGACCATGCTCCAGAAATCATGGCAGATGCTTACGAGAAAAACATAGTGCTTGTTAGTCCCAGTACTTTGCTGGTTACACTAAAAACCATCAAGAATCTTTGGCGGTACGACGATCAAAACCGTAATTCAAAGATTATTGCAGAGAAGGCGGGGCGGCTTTACGACGGGTTTGTTCGGTATGTTGATGTGCTTGATGAGGCTGAAAAATACCTCCAACGCAGCAAGGACGTGTTAGGAGACGCAAGAAAACGTCTTTTGACAGGCAAAGGAAATTTAGTTGGAAGAACTGAGGAACTGAGAGATCTAGGAGCCAAAACAAAGAAACATCTTAAACACGAAATAGTCTCGAGCAGAAAGAAATTGCCGGAGCCAGAGGTATGAGATTAATTTGTGCCTAGTGTTCAAATACAAAAGGCTTCCAATATCGTCCCGATCTCTAAGTGATCCGTCCAAGGAAACTGATCAAAGACGGCTAATGCTACGATATTATGAGTGGGTAAGATTTCGCTTAAATTTTGAATCAGACTCTCGGGATTACATGAAAAATACACGATTTTTTTGTGGCGCATGATGAGTGAAATCGTTGCAGGGTCAAGTCCAGCNCGAGGGGGATCCACCAACACGGTAGAAAAGTTATATTCGTCTAAGTCTATATCCTTAAGTCTCCGAAAAGGTCTCAAGCGATCGAGCGCCTCAGTAAATTCCTCGCTAGACATTCGGACGAATGTTGTATTAGCGATGCCATTAACATTGGCATTATGTTGAGCGGTCCTAATGGATAGTTTCGAAATTTCGACTGCCAAGATTTTTTGAAAGTTATCGGCCAACGCTAATGTAAAATTCCCGTTTCCGCAATATATCTCTAGGAGATCGTTTTGTGAGTCCTCGGTTTGTTTAAACGCCCAAGAGAGCATTTTACTGTTTACTTCTCCATTTGGTTGGGTGAACCCTGATTCGACTTGGCGGTAAAATATTGTTCGTGTCCCTACCCTAAATTCTTCCGTCACAAAATCATGTTTTAGTGTTATTTTTTGCTTCTTGCTTCGCCCCACTATCATGGCACCCAGAGTCTGTTGAACTCTGAAAGCGCTTTGCTCCCAATGTTGGTCGAGTTGTTTGTGATATAAAAGCGTGATTAAAGCCTCTCCGCGCAGTGTAGTCAGAAATTCTATACCGAAGAGTTTTTTGCTAAGAATTAAATCAGCGTTGATTTCGGCGATAAGGATTGGCATAAGATNTTGTATCTTTAGCCCNACGATNGAAAATTTATTTACTANATAAGGACGTTTGGTAATAGAATCTGTCATGGCATAGTGTGCCCCATTGGAGTCATGAATCACTCGGAATTCGGCTCGTAATCGAAAGGCCTCGGGAGAGGAAGGATAGATCTCTATATCATCGGTATAAAATTTTTTAATTTTTGATTTGAAGCGATTGACTTTCTTTGAAAGGTTATCGTGGTAAAGGTCTAGTTTTGAAGAGTCCAATTAAATTCTCGTGATACATCGACAAAGGGTTGCTTATTATATATCTTATGGGTGATCTTCTTAAGATAAATGCCGCGCTAACGCAAATTGTGGATTTTTGTATAATAGACTAACACTCATTATTGAGATGGAGATTGTGATGACTTTTCGAGCCCTGACATGGATATTAATGCTAGGCATGGTGGGACAAGCATATTCCGGTGAGAAAGGTACCGCCAAAGGTCCTGAAAATTTCATCAGCAAGTCTCCTGAGGGAGCTACTGTTTTTATTATTCAGCCACTGGATGGCGAGAACTTTCAATCGGGTGAATCCATTGATGTACTGTTCGGTTTGAAAGGGATGGGTATTGCGCCCGCAGGGGTGCCAGTTGACAACACCGGTCATCATCACCTGCTAATAGACCAGACGGTCTTGCCTGATTTTGGCAAGGCAATACCTGCATCGGCCAACATAATCCATTACGGTAAGGGTCAGACTCAATCTAGCATAAGGCTCGAGCCGGGCAAGCATAGTTTGCAGCTGTTGTTGGGCAATCACTATCATATACCTCACGATCCTCCTTTACTTTCGGAGAAAATCGAAATAGAGATTTACGATTAATCAGGTTCCTATAAAGGCTAACTTGTCACACTTTGCTGCCATGACAAAGTCATTGAGGTGCAACCCCCCCAGGGCGTGTGTCCACCACGTTACTTTACACCGACCCCATTCTACCATTATCGAGGGATGATGATCTTGTATGTCTGCCTCAGCCCCGATTTNACTGGCTAGTTCAATGGCTTCGTTGAAGTTTCGTCTATTAAAGGTACGAACAATCCTTGCCCCGTTATTCGATTCATCTAATTCCCACTCAGGTATCAGCATCAAGTGAGAGGTTATTGTCTCGCGGCTCATCTTTTCGACATTAGAATAATCAGAGTTGCAATCAAGGTTTAGCAGACGAGAAGTCATAAGTTTCTCCTTTCAAAGGCAATTTTTTGGTTTTGGGATTCCCGCGATGTCAGCTATCAGCGTTGCCGAGGATCCCGGAAATAACATTACCAGATAGATGCTCCTGCCTTTGTCGGCTTGCAATGACTCAGAAACAAATTTTGTGAGCGGCCTCATGGACGGTGAAAACCCATAGATACTGTAGAAGTGCCTTGCAGTGTATAGAATTTCTAGGTGACTGTCGGTTAGGGTAATACCCCACGCTTTTGCCCGGGCTCTCGCCACAGACTCGTCCCAGTTTTTGAGAGTGGCTATGTAACTATTTTCTTGCGAAACAACCATTTCTAGACATTGAGCGTGCAGATTTCTGTTGACTAAAGTCTCGTGAGGGGCTGTTTCCAGCCCCTCACGAAAAAAGCGATGAACCGACCTCTATTCATCTCCCATGCCGAAAAATGTTAAGAAGACCGAGAACAAGTTATACAGCATAACAAATAAAGTAACGGTTGCTGAAATGTAGTTGCGTTCCCCTCCGTGAATAATTTGACTTGTCTGCCACATTATGAAGCCGGTAGACACGATCGCGAAAACACAACTCATGGCAGAAGTGAGGGCGGGCATTTGAAGGAAGAAGTAGTTGACCAATTGCGATACAAAAGCCACTAGTATGCCTACTGAGAGGAACCCCAACCAAGAACTCAAGTTTTTTCGAGTTTTCAAAACGTAAGCAGAAGCTGCGAAAAATGTTAGAGCTGTAGAGCCTAGTGCCATCAAAATGGGTTCCGGTCCCCGCAGCGCAAGCACAGCAGATAGAATAGGTCCGAGTGTAATTCCCATAAAGCCCGTCAGTGCAAAGACCCAAGCAATTCCAGAGGCACTATTCTTTGTTCTCTCGATCATGTACAAAAATGCAATGTAAGGAAGGAGCATCCAAAGTCCCATGTAAGGAACACCTAGAGCCATTGATACCATGGATGTGAAGGCGCTAAAAGCAATGGTAGTACCTAGTAGTAGGTAAGTGTTCTTTAAGACTTTCCCTACTTCATCGTCCAAGACGCCAATACTAGTGGCAGCGTTTGTCAGTTCATTTGTATCCATTAAAGATCTCCTTGAATTAATATGAAAGATTATACTCGGTTATGTCCCCTTTTTTCCAACCATAAAAAATTTAGATTTTGAAG
>NZJL01000089.1 GCA_002692165.1 Porticoccaceae bacterium | reverse complement strand
TGGATGTGCGCGCGATAGTCCGTTCATTCCCCGGAGACATGAACAGGCTACAAAACGAAATTATTGGAGCGATAGGGAGGAAGCCCGAGCGTCACTATTTCGACCCTAAGCAAGTAGATATAGTTCGGTTTATGAATATGACAGGCGGATAAAATAGGCATCAAATGACACGGATTTATTGGTTGTCAGCAGGCCAATTTTTGATTTCGGTTCTGAGGAGATTTAGCTGTTGACTAACGGTATAAGGAATGCTTTTGATGCGTCAAAACATTCTCATCGTCGCTTTAATCCTCTTTCCGGAGATTGGGTTTTAGTGAGCCCAAATAGGGCAAATCGGCCTTGGTTTGGGTCAACCGCATCAGTCGATCTCCAACCACGTCACCGATTCGCTAATGACTGCCATTTATGTCCGGGAAACACCCGAGTTTCTGGGGCTATCAATCCGAATTATGAAGACACCTTTGTTTTTAGCAATGATTTCTGCCCTTTCTCGCCGGGCGATCTATCTTATGTTAGTGAGTCAAGCGATGAGCTGATGAAAATGCATCTTATCGAAGGTGCCAGCAAAGTGGTTTGTTACTCGCCAGATCACAGTAAGACTTTGCCAGAGTTGTCAAATCATTCTATAAGTAAAATTATTGACACTTGGTGCGTTGAACTTAATGAGTTAAGCCAAAAGTTTATTTGGGTGCAAATATTCGAGAATAAGGGCACGACAATGGGCTGCTCTCAGCCCCATCCTCATGGTCAGATATGGGCGACAAACTTTTTACCTACCGAAATTGCCCGCAAGGAACAGAACCTGAGAAACTATTATGAAGCCTTTGGAAAAAATCTTCTCCTCGATTATGTCTCAAAAGAACTGAAGGATGGGTGCCGAACGGTAATTCAGTCGGAGCACTGGTTGGCACTTGTGCCATTCTGGGCGGCATGGCCATTTGAGATGATGTTGCTACCAAAAGATCATGTGCTCAGGCTCGATGACCTAGACGCAGTTCAAAAAAAAGATTTGGCATGTGTTTTGAGAGAGGTGACCATACGCTACGATAACCTATTTGATTGCTCGTTTCCTTACACGATGGGTTGGCATTTTGCGCCATTTAGGCGGAGGCAGGATGGTAAGTTGATGAATGATCAATACTGGCAATTGCACGCTGTTTTTTACCCTCCGTTATTGCGCTCAGCATCGTCAAAGAAATTCATGGTTGGTTTTGAAATGTTGGCTGAAAACCAGAGGGACTTCACACCGGAGTATGCTGCTCATTGCCTACGCAATGTGTCTTCGATTCACTATCTGCAGCAATCAGACAGTTAAGCCTGATCGAATTTAAAATCTATGTTTCGAGGTTTGATGGAGTGGACCTTACAAAATTGGAATTGGTGCAATTGGCGCGACTGGCGCAGCGTATTTTCCTGAAATGTTACGGTTACCCGGACGAAAAACTGGTGCAAGCGCCTGCGCGAGTAAATTTGCTGGGTGAACATACGGATTACAACGACGGTTTTGTTTTACCTTGTGCTATAAACTTTCATGTAGTTGTGGCGGCGGCAAGCCGGCCAGACAAACTTGTTAGGGTGATTGCTGCTAACTATCAAAATCAACTAGATCAGTTTGATTTAGACAAGGATATAGTGCCTCATCAATATTTTCCCTGGGCAAATTATATCCGTGGCGTGGCAAAAACTCTCTTGTCTCATGGCAAGATCTTGGCGGGAATGGATATTGTCATTGCAGGCAATATCCCACAAGGAGCAGGATTGAGCTCATCGGCTGCGTTGGAAGTGGCCATCATTCAAAGTTTCGCAAGCGTTTTNGGGTTGGATATCGGCGGGAAAGAAATCGCTGCGATTGGTCAGCAAGCTGAAAATGAATTTGTTGGGTGCCAATGCGGGATAATGGATCAACTTGCCTCGGTAGAGGGTGTGGCAGGGCACGCTTTGCTAATCGATTGTCGATCATTGGAAACTCAGGCGATTAAGATACACGACANTATGCAAATCCTTATCATTAATTCCAATGTCCAGCGAGAGCTCGTGGATAGTGAATACAATCTGAGACGCTTGCAGTGTCAGGACGCAGCCCGACTATTGAATGTGAGGGCGCTGCGGGATGTCANTGCGATAAGCCTCGATCATTCATGGGAGAGTTTGCCGGAACGGGTGGCAAAGAGAGCCCGCCACGTAGTAAGCGAGAATCAACGAACTCTGGATGGAGCAGACGCGCTCGAATTTCGAGAGCTTTCAAAGATGCAGGCGCTTATGGCAGAATCGCACTTGTCGATGCGAGAGGACTTTGAAATTACCGTGCCGGAAATTGATCTAATCGTTAACATTGTTAACGAGAGTTCAGGGAATATCGGCGGTGCAAGGATGACCGGCGGAGGGTTTGGCGGCTGTGTTGTGTGCCTAATGCAAAAAGAATTGGTGAGTCAGGCATGTCTCGCACTGGAAAAACTATACTCAGAGAAAACAACCCGGGTCGCCAGTATTTATAAGTGTTTTGCGTCAGATGGAGCCGGTGAAGTGCCATGAATATCATGGCTAACCGTTTTAATTCATCCGTTTGTCGTTCTTCCAAGCTTAATTGAATAAAAACCTTTAACACTGAAATTGCCCTAAAAATAACAATGTAGATAAGAGTGTGATATGTCACAACTGTCCCCCCTAGATTTACGCATCTTTGTTTTCTATGTGCTGGCTCTAGTTTGTTTGGCATATTTTGTGTCAAGAGAGAAAAAAGGTCATGAGAAGAATACAAGTGACTATTTTTTGGCAGGTAATAAGCTTCCATGGTGGGCAGTAGGCGCGTCTCTCATAGCAGCAAATATATCAGCAGAACAAATTATTGGCATGTCGGGTTCTGGTTATGCTATTGGCCTAGCTATTGCCTCCTACGAGTGGATGGCGGCGATTACGTTGATATTAGTTGGTAAGTATTTTCTTCCCATCTTTCTAAAGCATGGGATAGTTACGATGCCGCAATTTCTGGAGCAAAGATATGATGCCAACGTGCGCATGACACTTGCTGTGTTCTGGCTGGGCGTCTATGTCTTTGTGAACTTAACTTCAATCCTGTGGCTGGGCGCACTGGCGATCAACACGGTAGCGGGTGTTGATATGGATGTCGCGATTGTTATGCTTGCGCTCTTCTCTCTAGCCTACTCACTTTATGGAGGTTTGAAAGCAGTTGCTTATACCGACATTATTCAGGTGCTTCTGCTTGTAGGAGGGGGATTGTTTCTCAGTGCACACACATTGAACATGGTCAGCAATGGGGGCGGAGTGATTGCTGGATTTAGCCAGCTGATGACTGAGGCTCCAGAAAAGTTCGACATGATATTGAGTAAAGATAACCCTCACTACATGAGCCTGCCTGGTTTGTCGGTCTTGCTAGGGGGCATGTGGGTGATGAATATTTCATACTGGGGATTTAACCAATATATCATTCAGCGAGGGCTCGCGGCCAAGAACATAGCTGAGGCGCAGAAGGGTATCGTCTTTGCCGCTTTCCTAAAGCTGTTGATGCCGCTAATTGTCGTCCTGCCGGGGATAGCGGCATTTTCTCTCAATCCCAGTTTAGAGCCTGCTGATAAAGCTTACCCTGCACTAATGGCTCTGATGCCAGAAGGATTAAAGGGACTAGTTTTTGCGGCTTTAGTAGCCGCGATCATTTCTTCATTGGGATCAATGGCCAACAGTATTTCAACGATTTTTACTTTGGATATCTACGGAAAATACCAACGCGGTCGGTCGCAGCGGCACTACGTAAGGATTGGGCGTTGTGTCAGCTTGATGGCAATGATCATTGCTATTTTGACAGCGAGACCCTTGCTAGGCGAGCTAGATCAAGCTTTCCAATATATTCAGGAATTCACCGGTTTTTTCACTCCCGGAGTGGTTGCGCTCTTTTTGCTTGGCATGTTCTGGAGTAAAACCACTGCCCGAGGAGCACTGGCCGCAGCAATTGGATCAGCAGTCTTATCTTTATTGTTTAAACTTTTGCTTCCCGAAATGCCTTTTATGGATCGAGTGGGCTATGTATTTATTGCTTGCATAGCATTNGCTGCCATAGTNTCTATAATGNNNAAGCAACTNGTTCACGCGCNNGCAATNGATCTNGGGGANATTGATTTCTCAACAGACAGNTCATATAACGNAGCANNGGTGGCAGTGAGTATGATCTTGNNAGCTTTTTATGTTACTTGGTGGTNAGAAATNATCTGATTTATCNTCNGNCNTTANTGNTCGNAANAATTTCNTGGNNCTNNCNGCGNCNCTGNTTATNGCTTTNTGNGCAACTANTNTNTCNTCNGANTNTTCGCTGANNAAANNNTGTCCTCCGGGNTTTCTTCTCGATTNAGGCGGAAAGTGCCGAATGAAAAGTCTTTACCAGTTCTATGGTTCACTGCATGGGCAGGGCTTGGGGGGCATGAAAGTGGGGCTTCCACCTCACCGCGATGGCTTCAGTCCTCAGCAAATTGACCTCGGTCGACTCCTGTTTTTTGATCCGGTGCTTTCCGGTGGTGATAACCTTTCATGCGCCAATTGTCATAACCCTCATCTTGGATTTAGTGATGGTATGGGTCGAAGTGTTGGATCAGGAGGGCGAATCAATAAACGTTCAGCTCCGACACTTTGGAATACCGCCTTTTGGGGGACATTTTTTTGGGATTCACGTGCTTCGACCCTCGAGGATCAGGCATTAGAATCTTTATTTGCTGATGATGAGATGGCTACCCATCCCGATGAACTTGTAAATGACTTAAGGGAGATAGGCGATTACGATGTGCTTTTTCAAGAAGCGTTCCCTGAACATCTCCCCTCGCAATCTTCTGCCATATCCATTACCAATGTGGCATCTGCGCTAGCAGCTTTTCAGACGTCTTTGATATCGCTCAATAGCGCTTATGATCGTTATACTCATGGCGATCAGGATGCGCTCACAAAAAATCAGGTTGAAGGGCTCAATGTATTCCGCTCATTTGTCGCTCGATGTTCCCAGTGTCATACTCCGCCGCTGTTCACGAATCAGCAACTGGCGGTAATTGGGACGCCCGAGCCAGAGGGCCTGCCGAGAGATGTTGGCGCTGAGAGCACGTTTTCGTCGCCACAATTGCGAGGTGCTTTCAAGATTCCAACTCTGCGAAATATAGGGAATACGGCGCCCTATATGCACAGCGGTCGATTTGCGACCCTTCGTGAGGCCGCCGAATTCTACTCAAAAGGTCGGGGCCATGCAGTACCNAAAAATGAAAAACTTAACTTGCATTGGCATATTTCAGAACCTAACCTTAGTCCTAGGGAACTAGACCGGCTTGTTGAGTTCTTGGAAGCACTAAGTGACGAAGCATTCATGCCCATCATTCCTGAGAAAGTTCCATCCGGTCTCGTGACGGGTGTTCAACAGGGCACATTATCGGATTCGGTCGGAGACAGACTATGATTGACAAACGAAATCTGGTGTTGGCTGTTTGCGTTTTCATATGCGGGTGGATATTTGGCAGTAATAACCGTCCCGTTCCCATAATAACAAGCTCTGTAGGGGGTGCGAGTTATGAGGAAGGTTATCAAACGAATGCAGGTGGTAAATTAGCTGCCGTCAAAAACCGTGTTTCAACTGGTACAATTCACATTGTAAATCCCGGAGATTCTATTCAATCGGCCGTGGAGCTTGCTCAACCGGGAGATACAATTCAAGTCCTTCCGGGAACTTATTCTGAAACAGTTTACATTGATAAAGACAACATCCATCTTATGGGAGTTATTGACGAGGGTAGACGAGCAATTCTGCATGGTCTTGGAAACCTCAATGATGCAATCCTTTACTCCGGAAATAACATTGTGATCGAAAATTTCCATATCAAGAACTACAAGGGTAATGGGATTATGGGTCAGGCAGGTAATAACTTCGAGATCCGAAACAACTTGATCGTAGACACTGGAATTTACGGCATCTTTCCGCAACTCGGAATCAACGGTCTTGTTGAACACAATGTGGTATCGGGAATTGCTGATGCTGCAATCTACATTGGAATGAGCGACAACGTTCATGTGGCCTTCAACGAGGTATTTGACAGCGTAGCCGGTATTGAGATTGAAAACAGTCGCCATGCGATTGTGGAGAATAACAATGCCCATGATAATACGGGTGGCATTCTGGCATTTGTCACGCCTGGCCTACCTATAAAGACTACCGAGGACGTGATCATTCGAAATAATTTTGTCTCGAATAATAACACCCCTAACTTTGGCGCTCCCGGTTCTATGGTTGCTGGTATTCCCTCTGGAACCGGGATACTCATCATGGCGGCCGATGATGTGATTATTGAGGGTAATATTATCTCTAATAATAAGACATCGGGTATTATCGTTTCAGACCATAGCTATGCATCCAATGTCACCATTGATCCTCATTCTGAACCAAATTCGGATCGAACCATGATCTTGGATAATGTCATGCTTAACAATGGTTACGACACTATCCCCGAAGTTATGGCGTTAGCCCTTGCAGAGTTGCATACGGGTCCAGTGGACATTGTTCATGCCGGCCCCAGCGACGGTAGCTGTATTAACAATCGTCATCGATATCAAGTGGTCGGCATCGGCGACTATCAGAATTGTAATTTTAACAATACCGATAATATTCGGTCTTACCTGCTACCCGATGGCGCAGAGCCTCGTGTCATAAGCGCCACTGATAGAGGTGAAATAGCTTACCTGGGGGTCTGCGCTGGCTGCCATAGTTTTACCGGAAGACTAATTGGACCTCCAGTGCCGGTCATTCAGGCTATGTATGCGAACAATCCGAAAGGGCTAGCGAAATACATTAACTCGCCTGTCAAGAAGCGGAGTAACTATCCACCAATGCCTGCCATGAGTTACCTCGATTCTGAGACGCAGTTGGCGGTGGCAAAGTACATGTTAGCGCTCCGAGAGTAGACCGAGCCATCTCGTAAGGAGCGATGGGTATGTTTGATGAAGCTCCTCAGCATTAATTTGATTAGAAGGTGCTTACGGGTGTTGTTTCGCACATTTTTGGTTAAAATGATGGCGAAAAAGGGTTGTTTTCGCTGACACTTTACCGGGATAGCATGACTTTTGTTGCAAACATTTATAGCCAAGAATAGAGGGATTANCCATTATTACCCAATGTCCCNCCAATAGGAGCACTTATGTCGGTCTCGGCAGAAGAATGTTTTTTTGTGAACTGGATATATGGAAACATAGGTCACTGTTTGCTTTGCTAGTCTTGCCTTTTTCGGCACTAGCATCGGATACATCTGAACTGGTTTTGACGGTCCAAGCTGGAGGCGGGGTTGCGCAAGATGTAATCGACCCCATACTTGAATTTATCAGGATGCCTGACGTTGTCTCAGGCGTATCACTGTTGATTTTGATTGCGGGACTTGGTTGCTTGGCACGTGTGCTCTATGTCAGGCACCGTGACCTGAATGTTTTAACTCAGATGGGAAGGTTGTTTCCAAACTCTGAGCGGGAGTTTGCAAACCGATACCCTCAATTCGAAGAAAAAATGGCAAAATTTCCCGGGATGTTTCGTGCCTGGTCCGAATTTTGCGAAACCCTTGTCGTCCCCAGTAGTCGAGCAAAGAATCCGATTTTTAAAAATACGGTTCGTCCTCATATCTTTTTCAACATAGATCGTCTGGAGATTGGTGTGGAAGATATGAAGGCGTGGCCACGGCTGTTTGTTGGCATTGGTCTTTTTTTCAGCTTGCTCGGTTTTGTTTCGGTTTTGGGGGGTATTTCGTCGTCGGTTAGCCAGGTAGCTCCGCAAACCATAGAGTGGAGCAGCCTATTGATCAGTTTAGCAGTGTCTATTTCTGTATCTTTATACTCATTTGTGTCGGGGTTGCTGATATATCTTGCGCTCACAATAAGCTTGAAGAGCAGCGAGAGAGCGATCAATCGAAGGTTGAATCAGCTGAATGACAAGATAGAACGGGGCGTTCATTTTGTCACATCTGAAGCTTTGGCGCAGGAGTCTATGGTCCTAATGGAACGACAGTTGGAGCAGATGCGAATTTTAAATGCAGTATCGCTTGGTGATGGTGAGAAGGAACAAATACCTAGTTCTGCGGGGCAGGGTGGCAAAAACGACAGCGGTATCGACTAATCATTATCTATTTCCGATTTCGGGGCGGCGTTGTTGCCAATCTTTAGGGTTTTGAGTTTTTGCGCGGATTATATTGGGTTGTTCGTTTTCGATCTGTCTAATTCGTTTTAGAAGTCGCTCCATCATTAAGTCGCCGACCTCACGAAAATTCGCGTTTCCAATGAGGTTGTTTAGCTCATATGGATCGGCTTTAAGGTCATAGAGAAATTCCTCCTCATAAGCCTCTGATGAGCCTTTTAGAGCAGATTCCTCACCATTTGAACAGACGCTATACTTCCATCGAGCGGTTCGCACTGCTCTTCCAGTTTGCGATTCACTAACCTGAATAAAAATATCATCGGGCCAGT
>NZJL01000088.1 GCA_002692165.1 Porticoccaceae bacterium | reverse complement strand
GTGAGCAAGTGACTATCTCTCTGTTGTGTATAGCACTGGAATCATTGGGTATTAAATCTCGATCTTATACGGGCGGACAAGTGCCAATTATTACGGATAGCGCTCATGGAAAAGCACGAATTGAAAGTATTAAATCTAGCAATATTGAGAACGATCTTGATTCGGATACCATCGTGGTTGTGGCCGGTTTTCAAGGGGTTGATTCGGAGGGAAACATAACCACTTTGGGAAGAGGTGGATCGGACACTACGGCGGTAGCTCTGGCTGCAACCCTAGACGCAGATGAATGCCAGATTTACACAGACGTTGACGGTGTGTATACCACAGATCCGAGGATAGTCACGGAGGCGCGCCTATTGCCTAAAATCACTTTTGAAGAGATGTTAGAAATGGCCAGTCAGGGATCAAAAGTGCTTCAAATCCGTGCTGTGGAGTTTGCGGGTAAGTACGAAGTGCCGTTGCGAGTTAAATCAAGCTTTAATGATGGAGCAGGAACACTAATTACATTAGAAGGGCGCGAAGATATGGAGAAACCTACTGTTTCTGGAATTGCTTTTAACCGAGATGAAGCGAAGTTAACCATCAGAGGAATTCCTGATCAACCGGGTGTGGCGGCGAAAGTATTGGGGCCGATAAGCGAAGCTAACATTGATATTGATGTGATAGTTCAAAACGTAGCCAAAGATGATTCTGCTACTATAACTTTTACTGTTAATCGCACCGAACTAGATCCGGCGCATGAAATTCTTTCAGGCGTCGCAGAGGATCTTGGTGCGGAAGAGATTATTGCAGACAGCAAAATCGCGAAAGTATCAATCGTTGGCGTTGGTATGAAGTCACATGCGGGTGTGGCGACTCAAATGTTTGAATGCTTGGCAAGTGAAGGCATAAACATTCAATTGATTACCACGTCGGAAATCAAAATTGCTGTCGTTATCGAAGAACGTTATCTGGAACTTGCGGTCCGAGCCCTTCATGCGAAATATGGTCTTGAGGCCAACGGTTAGGGGCGATTTTTTGTAAAACGATTGTTAAATCGTTAGCATTGCAACCGGCCGCGTTGGGAAAATTTCCCGTTGCTTGTTTTTCAGGCAATTTCAAATTTAAGGTTGACTGTCTTGGCAAAGGATATGCTCAAAATTTTTTTGTACAAGCTAGGGTAAGCATTAAGGAGAGTGCAATGTTGATTCTGACTAGAAGGGTCGGGGAAACTCTTGTAATTGGCGACAAGATTCGGTTAACAGTGTTGGGCACGAGAGGTAATCAAGTAAGGATCGGCGTTGATGCGCCCAAAGATGTTGCCGTTCACAGAGAAGAGATTTACGAGAGGATACAAGCAGAAAAGGATTACTCTAGATCCATGTCAGAACCTCAAAGCGACTGAAATACTTTTTAAAAAAAAAGACATAAACTCGAGCTATTGTGATTTTATATTAAACTCAGAAAAAATTAAGTGCATTTGCAAGTGGGTTTTAGATGATTTCAAAGCAATCAAACAAAGTTATAGACTTGCATGCTCACATAGTATTTTCAGAGACAATGAATCGGGCGGGACGATTTGGTCCAGAACTTCGCATCGATACTGATGGAACTGTATTTTTTCGCTTCGGTGGGTATCAGATCAAACCCATGGACTACAGAAATACGATTTTTATGGACGTCGATATGAGGTTAGAGGAAATGCAGCGCCACGGCATTGACTTGCAGCTGCTGTCACCCAACCCGCTAACTTTTTTCCACCATATTCCTGAAGAAGACGCCATAAACTTTTGCTTATCTCAAAATGATGCGATGGCTAATGTTGTGTTAAGACATCCTGATAAATTTATGGGAGCTGCAGCTCTTCCCATCCAAAGCATCGATGCGTCGATAAAGGAGGCTCAACGAGCTGTTGAGCAGTTGGGTCTTTCAGCAATATATATCGGGACAAATTTCCCGTTTGATATTCATGACCCATGCCTTGATCACTTGTATGCTGCTATAGCAGAATTGAATGTACCTTTGTTTATGCATCCTGCCTCTAGCGGGGGCCCCGGGGGCCCCGATGATCCTCGGTTGGCTCATTTTGATCTGACTTTAATTTTAGGTTATGCATATGAGGAGACAATCGCGGTGGCCCAATTGGTCTTGGGTGGTGTGGTTGACCGACATCCAAACTTGGATATTTGTATTTCTCATGGTGGCGGTGTGGCCTCTTATTTGTTTCCTAAATTTGAAGGATGGTCGAAGTTGAGAGATTGGTCGCCTGCGTCGGTTAGAGAGCATGGCTTTGAGCATGGTCTAAAAAAGTTATGGTTCGATATCCATGTTCCGGGAAAATTGCAAAAACAAATGTTAGTTGATTTGGTTGGGATCGAGCGTTGCGTCTATGGTACAAACCTCGGTGGTTGGGATACTCCAACTGAGGCGGACGCCTTTGCGCGAAGTTTGACTCCAAACGCGGAAAAATTAATGAGGCTTGGAACCTAACTAAATTAATTCCAATAGTTGCTCAATAGGGAGGATATTATGGGAAACCAAACAATTTTTTCAGGAGCCACATTGTTTCAGGGCATAGATGAGTCGGTAATAAAAAATGGCATGATCTGGATTGAGGGCGATCGAATAAAGTATGCAGGCGAAGCAAGAAATTTTGAGCACTCAGGCTTATCAATTCAACGTGTAGATCTAGGTGGCAGCTTCGTCATGCCCGGGATGACCGAGTGTCATGCGCATCTTTCTTTTACAGACGCAAATCCTTTTCAACTGGGCGCGCAATCTCCAGAGGAAGCCACGCTGACTGGAATCCGAAATGCTAGGGTTATGCTGGGGTCAGGCTTTACGTCCGCTCTGAGTTTTGGGAGCATACATAAGGTAGACGTTGCGCTCAGGTCTGCGATAAACGATGGTAAGATTCCGGGTCCGAGACTGGCTGCTGCTGGCAGAGATTTGGGGGTTTCCGGGAGCACTGTTGATTCGGGAGTCTTCGACGGTTTGGAACAAATAGCGGATGGGCCATGGGCACTGAGAAAAGCAGTTCGTCAGCAACGCAGAGAAGGCGTGGACATAGTCAAAATTTTTATTGACGGTGAGGGCGTCTGCGAACACTGTACTCAGCATGAGTTATCATTTCATGACGATGAGGTTGCAGCAGTAGTTGATGAGGCTCATCGTCATGGTCTTCGTGTGGCGTGTCATAGTCGATCAGCAGCCGGCGTGAAGCAGGCAGTTCACTCTGGCGTTGACTACATAGCACATGCTAATTTTCTGGACGAGGAAGCCGCAGACATGCTTTATGAAGCCAGAGACAGGGTTTTTGTAGGCCCGGGAATAATATGGGAACTTGGGCTAATTCAACATTGCGAATCTCTTGGCTTGACCTCAGAATGGGTCCGCGAACGAGGCTATGAGGAGGAGGTGGANGCGAGTGTCAGATCTGTCCAAATGATGTTNGANAGAGATATCCGAATGATGGTTGGTGGTGATTATGGGATCTCAGTGGCGCCGCACGGCACTTACGCGAAAGATCTTGAAATTTTTGTGGATATGTTTGGGATGTCGCCAGAAAAAGCCCTGCTCTGCGCTACGAGAGATGGAGGTGCGGCAGTTGATCCAAGTGGGAATCTAGGAACCCTTGAAGCCGGAAAATTTGCTGATATTTTGATTGTTGATGGTAACCCCATTGAAGATATTAAAATAATGCAGGATCAATCAAGATTATCCGCCATAATAAAAGGGGGCAATATATATCGTGACTTGGTCGATGATTTNGATTTCACCATCCGAGCGAGCGAGATAGCTGCCCTTAGCTGATGTTAAAACTGAAAGGCATTTGTCAAACTATTTTCCAAACACAAACCCACTGGTTCGATTGGCGATTCGGAAAAATCAGTCTTTGATGAAAGATCAGTTGTTCATAACTGGGGCCGGAGTAAGCGCAGAGAGCGGCATTCCGACTTTCAGAGGGGAGGATGGTTTTTGGACCATTGGAAGCGTTAATTATACCCCTCAAGAAATGGCAACGCGGCAGATGTATCGCGAAAAGCCCGCTGACTTTCTTCTTTGGTATTTTAAACGCTTTGCTGAGTATCGGCATGTCAGACCAAATAAGGTTCATGAGTGGCTATCGAAAAAAAGATTGATCACCCAAAACATTGATGGCCTCGACAGTAAAGCAGGTAACTCTGACTATATCTCCATTCATGGAAGGCTAGATAAAGTAACTTTATTCGGAAATATAGAGAAGCCATTAGAGTTGATAAGCGCCCCATGGGAGGAGGTGGAGGACCAAATTGGCCCTTGCTGCTCGGATACGGTTTTGAAGAATCTTTTGCTTGATGCGTTTCGAATCTCCAGGACGACCTTAAGGCCCGAGGAAGACGTCTCGCTTAAACCTTTCGTTCTTCTTTTCNATGAGTACTACACGGAGATGTACAGGATGTCTGATGCATTGGAGTGGTTGCATCGCGCAGATACCATGATCTTTATGGGAACTTCCTTCAGTGTTGGTATCACCTCTATTGCATTAGAGATAGCGCAAAAAAATAACATTGATTTGCATATAGTCGATCCTGTGCCGATTGACTTGGGTGTCAGAGGAGCCAAATATCATTCGATGACTGCGACTGAATTTATCGAGTTTGCAGCTACCCTTGATATTTGAGAAAAATCTTAAAAGGATCTTTAGAAAAAGAACTTATGCAGATGCGAGTCGCTCATAGAGCATAATATTTTTTGAGTGAGAGCGGTTCCAGCCTTACGCTTATTTGGCAGTTTTTTATCAGTAATTCATTGGAGTGTAATTAATAGAGAAAACACAGTATTATTCGGTTCAGGCTGATTTTTTGGAGAGGTGGCCGAGCGGCTGAAGGCGCTCCCCTGCTAAGGGAGTATACGTTAATCGCGTATCGAGGGTTCGAATCCCTCTCTCTCCGCCAAATTACACCTCACTGACCTTCACCAAGATCCACCGAGTATTTCTATAGCACTGTTTTATGTATACTTTTTTCTTTATAAGTCGCTGTAATCTTCTGTACAACCCTGTAAAATTGATTTCAAGTTGGATACCAAGTTGGATCCCGTCCGCTGCATGGGTCACTGAAGCTAATGATGTCAGGAATTATCTTGCGCTATAGAAATTTCCAAGGCGCCTCGCGATAAGCCACGTGGTTTTGCAATCATTTCCATTGTACTCCACGAGGTCACGGACATATCCTCAGTGTTTCTTAGAGAACCTATTCCGTCTTTTCTCAGCCTTACATGCACGGTTTTATATTATAAATTCGTTCGACCTAAAAAGTATTACTACCTGAGATCAGGGGTTGAGTTTGGTAGAGGGCGGGAGTGCACCTCATAGATATTAACTCGAAGCGGTGTTGACATCTCTGATCGATATGCCATGATCTCTGAACGAACGCAAAACCTAAATTCTATTGATGGGGTGTGAGTTGTATACTGGATTCATAGACATATCGGGTCGAATTGAAAGCGTTAATACATTCGAGAACATTAACACAAAATTTGTCCATTTTGTTGCGCAAGACGAAAATGAGCAAAGATTAGATGCAGTCCTGCACGCGGCGAAACACGCTCTAAGCATCACAGACACAGATCTCACTTGTTCGCAATATAAAGAGGATGATAGTAGTTTCTATACCTACATGTATTTTGAAAAACCTTCTTTACCGTCTCTCAAAACGGCATTTTATGTAGGTAAAGGAAATAAACGTCGCTGGACAGAACACATAAGAAAACGACTTAGTAAAAATTGTCCTGTTGCCAAGAATAGAAAAGAAAGCATAATCGATTCTTGGATACAAAAGGTCACTTGCTCAAGCGCATCTATACCTAGTGTTTTGCTATCAAAATCGGAGAACTTTCTTGTTCGAAAAGTCGGTCAGTGGACTGGCATCTTCGCAGACGCGCAATCGTTTGCGATGGAGTATGCTCTTATCGCAGGCCGCATAGGTGTATACAATCTTTCGAATAAAACTGGTGGGAATAGCAAGAGCAACATTCATAAACTAAAACTCCTTGCTCGTCCGACAACTTTGGACTTAGAAATTCCTCAAAACGCAAAGCTTTGGGCCGAGGCGGTAAAAGTGTTCGATACTCAACAGTACGCCTATCTTCAAAGCCGTTTAGAGCCTGCTTTAAGACTTTGCTCTGCTTACAAGAATGTGAGAGAACTTAATAGTCAAATGTTAAAGATGGGCCTAATTCCATACCGAAGATTGCAGCAGAAAAAAGAAATAAACCACATGCCTGATAATTGCGCGGTCGACGGTTCGAGCGACCAGTCCTTATATTTTCGCACTGAAGATGAGCGTCCTTTTTGCGTACAACTTATATTTTCTCATAAAGATCATGGTGTGCGGATCAACCTGAGACCAATCCGCAGACATCAATCTGACTTCATACAATTCGAGCAATTTTTAAAAACGGTTTGTTTGAATGAAACTATTTTGCCAGACTATTATAGTCAAAAGTTTGTCGTGAAAAATTTGCGTCAGGATCCATATTTCAAACCTTTTGCGCGTGACTGTGAAGGCAGGAATGACTGTACTTTCCCGCTTGATGACAAAGAGATATCAGTTGAACCAAATTGGTTGCCTTTGCATACTAAACTAAATTTGTCGTCGGCTATCAAATCCTTGATCAACGGTTTTAAATAAATTGAGCCGGATAAATTAACATGTCCTCTCTGGCTTCTGACAATCAATGTATTCGATGCCGGTAAAGATGGCTCACCCAATGACTGGTAATCTGGGAATGTGTGCGGTCGGTTGAAGGTTGATTATCGGGTCAGTGCTTTTAACGTGAAGCATGTACAAGTTCTGGTCTGTGTGAAAAATCTTGGGTTTAACAGCGCTCCACTGGAACTAACGAATACAGTCATGGGCTTATAAAAAGTCCCAGTTTGAATATTTGGCGTCCTTGTTGTTGCAAAGTGCTTTTCCGGTGGTTTTATTTCCCTGCTGATTTGCCTTGCATTATGTTTGGATTTGACATAATTTTCAGTCACGCAATCTTTTTTGAGTCAGCAGGCGTGAGGAAGAAACGTGAAGACCTTTAATGTGATACCGAAAGATTCAGACAGCGTTACGGAAATTAATACCTGGTTGCTCGAGTTGGACGAACATAAATTGATTGCCACTCAAGAGCTTAATTGGGGCTCAGGAGAGTTTGCTTTACACATCCCGGAAACGCCAGAAAAAATTGAAGATATTAAAAATTACGTCAATAGAAATTCGCGTGAAAAAGGAATCTTCAGAGAGATTCCTGAAGAACATATCGCCAAACTTGATACAAATGAATATTTTTTTGAAATGGTAGCGACTTCTGGGGGCGCCCATGAAGACTGGAGTGTGGGCTTACATGAGGGGGAATCCAACGACGATATTGTGAATATGATAGCGCAAGCCGAAGAAGGAATTGAGTCCGAAGGCGATGAGTTTTTATATGAGAATGGCTGGGAGGAAGACTGCTATGATTATAAAATAGAAGGCGGAATAAAAATAACCCCTCTTGTCGAGTTGTAACCAAATTCCACTTTCAAATTAGATTATATGGATTTTTTCTGCCACTTAGCTTGGCTTATATCAGAGGAAAACGAACTCTCCTGATTACCAGCCATTGATCCCTAGGTGCATAAAAGTATGGTTGAAGATTATGATTTTGAGGGTTATTTAGAACCGCTTGTTTGACCAGCGCTAGTCCTCTACAACCACAGTTTCTAAGTCATAGTCATCGTCTAAGTCATCTTCGTCAAAAA
>NZJL01000087.1 GCA_002692165.1 Porticoccaceae bacterium | reverse complement strand
TTTTCGCTCAGCTCGGGTCAGCATGGCCACGTTTCCAATTGCGTAGACCCAGAAAGCGGGGATGCTGCACTCATACTGCACACATCAGGAACAACGTCTAGGCCCAAAATTGTGCCTCTAACCCATTCTAATTTGGTTAATTCGGCCGCAAATATTCAACAGGCTCTAGAGCTTTCAGAGAGTGATAAATGTATGAATATAATGCCTCTATTCCATATCCACGGGTTAATCGGCACTGTCTTATCCTCAATAGCGTCTGGAGCATCCGTTTGGTGCAGTGCTGGATTTAGTGCGTTGAAGTTTTATCAGTTGCTCGATGAAGTAAAGCCTACATGGTACTCTGCGGTGCCGACTATGCATCAGACAATTTTAGCGAGATCTGAAAGAAATAAAACAGTAATCGAAAATTCTTCATTAAGGCTAATAAGATCATCCTCGGCTTCACTCCCGGGACCTGTGATGCGACAGTTAAGTCAAACCTTCGGAGTTCCCGTCATCGAGAGTTACGGGATGACCGAGGCAACACATCAAATGACCTCAAACCCACTAACAAATGGACCTCAAAAGCCTGGTTCGGTAGGAATACCTGCCGGCCCAGACGTTGCCGTCGCTGATCCTGTGAAAAATCGTCTTATTAATGGTGTTGGAGAGATCGTTATTTCAGGTAAGAATGTTACCCCGGGTTATGAGGGAAATGCGAGTGCGAATGAACAAGCTTTTTTTTATGCTAGTGATAAACGTTGGTTTCGGACAGGAGATGAAGGACGTTTCGACAAGGACGGCTATTTAATCTTAACTGGTAGACTAAAAGAGATCATTAACAGAGGTGGAGAAAAAATTGGACCGTTGGAAGTGGACGGAGTTATTAGTAGTCATAGCGACGTTCTTCAGGTCGTTACGTTTGCCATTCCACACCCAACCCTCGGCGAAGAGGTTGGGGCCGCGATCGTGCTGAAAGATGGAGCGAAGAGCGCTGAGAACGATATAAAAGCCTTTTGTGCGTCAAGCTTGTCGGCCTTTAAAATTCCTTCGAAGATCGTTTTCGTTGATGAAATACCCAAAGGAGCTACCGGGAAATTACAGAGAATCGGATTGGCCGAAAAGTTAAATCTTACTTAACCATTGCTACGAGAGGGCATACCCATATGAAGATAAGTATATTTGGGGCAGGGGCGATAGGCGGATTTCTTGGTGCTAAGTTGCAAAATTCCGGCGCCGACGTGAGCTTGGTCGCAAGAGGACCACACCTGTCAAGTATCCAGAGCGATGGGTTAACTCTGATTGAGAACGGCAAATCGACCAATACAAAAATCAGGGCTGTGGGACATGCGCGAAGTCTCGGTGCGCAGGATTATGTGTTCATTACTTTAAAGTCACATTCAGTTGCAAAGGTTGTCGAGTCAATTGAGCCAATGCTGCACGACAAAACCGCCATTGTGTGGGCTGTGAATGGTTTTCCATGGTGGTATTTCTATGGCGTTGACTCACAATTTGAGAATACCAGACTACACTCCGTTGATCCCCAAAATATACTCTGGACCGCATTTGGTCCTGAGAGTATTTTGGGGTGTGTTGTATATCCCGCCGCCGAAATAATCGAACCCGGAGTCATAAAGCATATCGAGGGTAATCGATTTTCGCTGGGTGAGCCGAATGGGATTAAATCGCAACGAGTAAAAAGGTTGTCAGAGATTTTGACCAATGCATCGCTTCGAGCGCCAGTCAGATCGAATATTCGGACAGAAATATGGGTAAAACTATGGGGCAATTTATCATTTAACCCAACATCCGTTTTGACACATGCCACTTTGGACATATTGTGCACTGACTCCGGTGTGAGAAAGGTAATTCGTCTCATGATGAAGGAGGCAGAGCAGATAGCGAATAAACTTGGTATAACTTTTCCGATTGATGTAGAGAAAAGAATTGAGGGCGGGGCAGCGGTAGGGGCTCATCAAACCTCAATGTTGCAAGACATTATATCCGGCAGGCCGCTCGAATTGGACGCCATGTTGGGCTCTGTGCAAGAGTTGGGTCGTCTCGTAAAGACAGAGACTCCAGCCATTGACATTATCTTCGCATTGACGAAATTGAGAGAGGCTATGAATTTTTCTGCACGTTAGCAGACTTTCATGAGATTGCTCGGGACCTTGTCATCCAACTTATCTCGGACCTACTATCTGTCTGGCACTTTTTCAACCCTATCGAGGTTGCCAATTGTTTTCCGAGGTATTGTCTAGAGCTCCGATTGTTCTTTCCTTTATCTTGGCAATTATATCGTATTGACCGGTCATGTTAGGAAACAGTTCCAATAGAGTTGTGTTGAATAGCTGACTCACAATGCCGCAATTCTTTTACGGAATGACTGATATCACTGCGTATCCGCCTATGTTTTGACACTCGGGAATTGAATTGGTTTTGATTCTGATTCTGTAAACTTGGATTGAACCTGTCCTCTCAGGCCGGTCAATCTTCTATCCGACTATACGACAACACTATCGCAACTTTTTGGCAATGTCTGACATGGAACGGCGGCTATGGTCCCGAAGAAGCTAAAGAACACTCTGATCAGCCAGCACGACATTCTGGCTTTTTCAAAGTCTGTTTGGTGCATTGCACAGCGCAATTATCGTTCTAGATATTTCAGTTTGTCTGGCACGTCAGTCCACTGGTCATGGTCAGGAAGAGGATCCGATTTTTCGATGATATTAGGCCAGATTTCAGCAAGCTCCGCGTTTAGCTCAATGAATTCCTCTTGCCCAGCCGGAATTTCGTCATCGGCAAAAATTGCTTCGACGGGGCATTCTGGCTCGCATAGAGCGCAATCGATGCATTCATCGGGATGGATTACAAGAAAATTCGGTCCTTCGTAAAAACAGTCTACAGGACAGACCTCGACACAGTCCGTATGCTTGCATTTAATGCAATTATCGCCCACAACAAATGGCATGGATGCTTTCTCTCTTCTGCGGAATTGTCTTTGAAGGTTTTTACACTCCAATTATACCACTGGAACATCTTTATGGGTTCTAAATACTATCTAATTGTCTTCTCGGATGACAAATAGGCTATGGATTTTCAGTGACGTTTTTTAATTTATACACGAACTCGAGAGCGTCCCTTGGACTCATTGAATCAGGATTAACATCAGTTAGAAGCGCTTGTAACTCTCTCGAGAAAGTCAGAGATGACAGCTCTTCTGCAACCAAGTTTACATCGTTGGGTTCACCAGAGGTTTGCTCAGACTCGTACAAGTTTTCCAGCGATTCCAGACTCGCTAACTTAGCTAATGCAATTTCAATTACCTGCCATGGAACTCCCGCCATTTTAGCCACGTGAATACCGTAACTTTTGCTAGCTGGGCCATTCTTTATTGTATGCAAAAAAACAATTTCGTCGTTGTGCTCCGTTGCATCGAGATGCAGATTGATGGCATTGTCTACCTCATAGGGCAAGTTGGTTAGCTCAAAATAATGGGTTGCAAAGAGGGTGATTGATTTAACATTTTGCGCGAGATAATGTGCGCAGGCATATGCAAGCGAAAGGCCATCAAAGGTGCTTGTACCCCGGCCAATTTCATCCATGAGCACCAAGCTTCGGTTGCTGGCGTTATGCATGATATTAGCGGCCTCAGTCATTTCAACCATGAACGTTGAGCGCCCACCGGCTAAGTCGTCCGAAGAGCCAATACGTGTAAATATTTTATCTACTAAGCCAATTGTAGCGGTTTTTGCCGGAACATAACTGCCGATCTGAGCTAAGAGCACTATTAGCGCAACTTGCCGCATATACGTCGACTTGCCTCCCATATTTGGTCCTGTAATGACCAAAACATGTTTTAGTTCATCAACTAATAAATCATTGGGTATAAAAGGTTGATCCATAGCAGTTTCAACGACGGGATGTCTCCCCTGCTCGATATTGATGCCAANTTTTTTTTTCAAAGAGGGCCGACAGTAATTAAGGGTATGTGCTCGTTCTGCAAAGGTTGTTAGGACATCAATTTCTGATATCGCGGTTGCGCACTCTTGCATGATTTCAAGTTCTTCATTTAGCGTCTCTAATAGAGAGTCATATAGTTCCTTTTCTAGCGCCAGCGAGCGACCTTTCGCACTCAATGCTCGATCTTCAAATTCTTTTAATTCGGGTGTGATAAAACGCTCGGCATTTTTGAGTGTTTGCCTACGTAGGTAATCTGGCGGGGCGTTATTACTTTGACCGCGCGAGATCTCAATGTAATAACCATGAACGCGATTATATCCAACTTTGAGAGTAGAAATGCCCGTGCGCTTTTTCTCTTGGTTCTCTAGCTCGATCAAGAAATTACCCGCTGAAAAACTAAGTTTTCGCAGCTGGTCCAATTCCTCATTGTATCCGTCAGCGATAACGCCTCCATCTCGGATAATCATTGGCGGATTATCTCTAATGGCTTTTTTTAATAGCAAATGCAAGTTTGGTAAAGGTTTAGAGAATGAAGCTAGACTGGAGAGGTGTTTTGTTGAGAGATTATTAAGTAGATCCTCTACAGCGGGGAGCTTAGCTAACGAGTGTTGAAGACGAACGAGGTCTCTAGGTCGAGCAGATCGGAGGGCAACACGAGTTAAAATTCTCTCCATATCTCCAATTTTCTTGAGAGGGACCTGTAATTTTTCATAGAGATACCCATCCTGTAGTTCGGCGACACTGTCTTGGCGAGCTTGAAGGATACTCTGCTTTGTGAGCGGCCTATTGATCCAGCGTCGGATCAAGCGGCTCCCCATCGGGGTCGCGCATTTATCTAAAACGTTAACTAGGGTGTTCGCTTGATCACCTCTCAGGTTTGAGGTCAGCTCTAAGTTTTTTCGGCTCGCCGCGTCTATTTGAACAGTTTCATCTCGATTCTCGGTTTTAATACAGCGAATGTGGGGGAGCGAGCATCGCTGAGTATCTTTTGCATATTTGAGTAAACATCCTGCAGCTGAGATTGCCAGAGACATATGCGCACATCCAAAGCCGTTTAAATCAGACGTCCCAAATTGTTGGTTCAAGATTCTGACAGCGTGATCATGGTCGAATTCCCAGGACGGACGCTCTGTGGTTACAGTCGTTTTCGGAATCAGTTTGCTACCAGAATATTCTGGAATAAGCACCTCAGACGGGGACAAACGTTCTAATTCATTAAATAGATCGTCCTGGTTATTAACTTCGGTAATTAGCAGTTGGCCCGAGCTCATGTCCAATGTTGCTAATCCAAATTTATCATCCTCTACAGATATTCCGGCTAGCAGGCTATCACTCCTATTATCTAGCAGGGCCTCATCCGTGAGCGTTCCGGGGGTAACAATTCGAGCCACCCTGCGCTCTACAGGGCCCTTGCCTTCATTTNGATCCCCGATCTGCTCGCAAATGGCTACCGATATACCTTGCTTGACCAATTTGGCAATGTAGCCCTCGGCGGCGTGGTAGGGCACACCAGCCATTGGAATGGGTTCTCCGTTCGCTTTGCCTCGAGAGGTCANCGTTACCTCTAGCAGCTGGCTAGCCCGCTTAGCATCATCGAAAAATAACTCATAAAAATCACCCATTCTGTAAAACAGAAGTTGATCAGGATGTTCAGCTTTAATCTTTAGGAATTGCTGGATCATCGGGGTGTAATTTTTAGCTGGCTTTGTAGTCATCATGTTATTTTCTAAAAAATCTATGCTCAGACTTGAGACTCATGTCATATCTTAGTTTTTGTGAGAGTATAACCAAACTGGAGACTTTTTTATTTTTTAAGATAGAAGAATGGGGTAACCTGTATAGATAATTACTGACGTTGGTGGTTTCGATTAGTTTCTGAGAATATCAACTTTTCCTTAAACGTTGAGAAGGTTCGNAAGGTCTGCTCAATCAGAGCTTTGGGACCGTCAAAAAAGCACGATGCACGATGATTGTAACATGAGAAATTACATTGCAGAGCTGTCAAAAGACCTTGGCTCTATGCTTCTGAGCTGCGGTGCAACAGTGACTGTCGCAGAGTCCTGCACGGGCGGCGGCTTGGCGTCAGCTATAACTGAGATAGATGGTAGTTCGAAATGGTTTGGTGTAGGTTTCGTGACATATTCTGATCTTTTCAAACACAAGCTTTTAAAGGTCCCAACCAGGTTGATTCAGGAAGAGGGATCAGTAAGCGAGGCGGTAGTTCGATCCATGGTAGAGGGCGCTGTTAATTTAACCAGCGCGGAGTATGGGCTCGCTGTAAGTGGGATCGCTGGCCCGACTGGTGGTCGAGCAAACAAACCGGTAGGCACCGTCTGGTTTGCATGGAAAAGTGCCGAGGGAACTGACGCCAAGCGGCTGGTTTTTTCTGGCGATCGAGGGATGGTTAGGGCTCAAGCCATAGAGTTTTCTCTTAAACAGCTCTTGCATATTGTAAAGCGATCAAATACTGTATAAGTATCCAGCTAACTGAATCGTCCGGATTCATTCGTGGCTTTAACATTTTTCAATAGAGGTGATATTAATGGACGTTAACAAAGAAAAAGCACTGCAAGCCGCTCTTAGTCAAATTGAACGGCAATTTGGCAAAGGAACGGTGATGCGCATGGGTGAAGACAAACGGACAGCCATCCCCTCTATCTCTACTGGTTCTTTGGGACTAGATATTGCTCTCGGTATCGGAGGCCTTCCTAAAGGTCGAGTGGTCGAAATCTATGGCCCAGAATCGTCTGGAAAAACTACTCTAACCCTTCAAGTCATCGCAGAGGCACAAAAAGCTGGCGGCACCTGCGGTTTTATCGATGCAGAGCATGCTTTAGATCCCGTATATGCTGAAAAACTTGGTGTGGTAGTTGATGATCTTATCTTGTCCCAGCCCGACACTGGAGAGCAGGCTTTGGAGGTAACCGATATGCTCGTTCGTTCTGGAGCGCTNGATGTTTTGGTNATTGATTCCGTNGCTGCCTTGACGCCACGCGCNGAAATAGAGGGTGAGATGGGAGATACNCATGTAGGATTGCANGCGAGACTNATGTCTCAAGCGCTGAGAAAATTGACTAGCAACATCAAAAGTGCCAACTGCCTGGTGATTTTTATTAACCAAATACGAATGAAAATTGGTGTCATGTTCGGCAGTCCAGAGACCACCACTGGTGGGAATGCATTAAAGTTCTATTCTTCTGTTCGAATGGATATCAGGCGCATTGGCGCGGTGAAGGATGGTGATGAAATTGTTGGCAATGAAACGCGTGTAAAGGTTGTCAAAAATAAGGTTGCGCCGCCCTTCAAGCAAGCTGAATTCCAGATCATGTATGGGCAAGGTATAAACCATAATGGTGAACTGGTGGATCTGGGTGTAAAGCACGATTTTATCGACAAATCGGGAGCTTGGTATGCATATAAGGGTGATAAAATGGGACAAGGTAAAGCAAATGTTTGCAAATTTTTAGAGGAAAACACATCAATTGCAAATGAAATTGAAGCTCTGATAAAAGAAAAAGAGCTTGGGGGGTTAATGCCTCAGAACGAGCTGAACGAGGAAAATCCTGGTATCGACTAAATTGCTTAGCGAAGTATATTTGTTTGCATCACTGCAACTGCTTAGTTAACAACTCTCGGATAACAAAGAGACTGAGGCTGGTTTGACTAGTGACAAAAAAAAGATTCGACGGGTAGCCATGAATATGCTGGCCCGAAGAGAGTATTCCTCGATGGAGTTAAAAGGTAGACTTTGGCAAAAGTTTGAAAACTCTGAAACAGTGACATTGGTTGTCGATAGGCTTAAAGATGAAAGTCTCCAATCGGATGCGCGTTATATTGAAAGCTTCGTGAGAAGCAGGATAGCCCGAGGTCAAGGGTTACGAAAGATAGAAGCAGAGCTCTTGAAGAATGGCATTGAGGAAGGGCTCCTACAAACGATTTGTTCGGACATGAAGATTGATTGGAACGATTTGGCTAAACGTGTAGTATCACGAAAGCTTGAGAATGGTATGCCGCGCAATCAAATCGAAAGATCAAAAATAATCCGTTTTCTACAATATCGAGGGTTCACGCTGGGAGAGGCAATGAAGGCCTTGGAAGAATGTGGGCTCGGTTAAACCGCATGGTCATCATTTGTTAAGTTTGCAATAACGATGATGGTCGAAAATTTCCACCATTTTTGTCTCAATCCAACTATTAGCTCTACAGTCTTCAATAAAACCGCAATGGCCACCGTGTCTCTGCAATTTTATCGTAAGCAGAGAATGCGGATCTATTCGGTCAATATCCGCGCTTGGAATCACTGGGTCGTCTAGTGCAGCTATTAGATAAGCCTGACTTGTGAGCGATTTAAGACGATTACCGGTGATTGCATAGGCTGAAAAGTAGTCAGTTGGGCTCGGGTATGGAGTATATCTTGGTATAAAAAATTCATTGAGGTCGTTTAGGGATCGCGCAATTCTCAGTTCCTCATGGAATTTATATTCTGGGAACGCCGACTGCTTGGCCTCGAGCGAACGTTTCCATCGTTTGAAAAAGTATCTCTCATATATAAAAAGCGCTTTATTTAAATGTGCCATCGTATTGACTGGATCAACCGGTGGAGAAATAGCGACAGTTGCGCACAGGTTTAAATTCTCGCCGTAATCTGCAGCGATTCGCAAGGCAAAACTGCCTCCCAAAGAAAAGCCGGCTAAAAAGACATTTTGATAATTACGACCCTGCAAGAAGTCTTCGATAGCTTCAGCGACCTCTCCCGTCATCGTTGAATCAAAGAAATGACGATTGAGACCGTGGCTACCTCCGTGATCCCGAAAATTTATTCTCAATACATCAAACCCGTTTTCGATTAGCTTGAAGGCGGTCGTCACTTGGTATGCAGACCTACTAGAGCCCTCCCACCCATGCAGCAAAACCACAATAGTTTCGTTGTTGAGCTGCGCGCTATCAAAGTCTGCTATCAGACTTGCATCATTGCGTGACTTGAGAATTAGCTGGCGAGTCGAGAGTTTTTTTTGTATAACAATAGCGCGTATTTTTCTTGGCCCTATACTATTCATAACGCTCTGAATATGGGCATTTTTAAGGTAATTAGGTGGGTTAAAAGTATTTGAATTATTCATGATGATCTAAATGTAACTGAATCTTTAAATGAATATAAGGTTATTTGTTGATGATGCATCATCGTTAAACCCCAAAACTTGTTTGAAGTCCACCTGTTAGAATGATTTTGATGGAGTCTAGTTCGTGATTTTTTATAAATCAATTATAAGCGTTTTGGCCGTCCTTACAGGGACTTTTTCTTGGTCAGACGATAGCGCCATTAAGGCAGACGAAAACTTGGGTGTGGAGTTTCAAGCAAAAAATGACGTGATGGACAAACTGCTTTCAATAAGTGGCATCAATCATTCTGATTTTGGAATTAGGAATCACTGCATAGGTGCAAATAGGATTCGAAGTATTAATTTCATAGATGATCAGACAGCATATCTGGATGTTGGGCAAGGACGTCAAGTTATATTAACTTTGGCTGATCGATGCACTGGAATCACTGCTCGTGGTTTTATTCTGAAAACTAGAGCGAATAGGCTGTGCGCTCGCTTTGACTCACTAGAGGTTGTTGATACCGGAATGAGATGTCGAATACAATCAATTGAACCACATATCACACTCGATACTGATGACTAAAAGAGCCTTCTTTATGTTCACGAAACAAGTTATAAGATGGCTTAAATCATTTGGCACTCTCCTGCTCCCGTTTTCAGGCGTGTTATTCGCCAGTGATGTTATGCCAGAAAAAGAAAATTTAGGTTCTTGGCAAGGGCGTTGGATCCAGGGTGCTCTGTTAATTGGAGTGGCTCCTACTGATCATGAAGTGTCATATCAAGGTGCTGAATTGCCGATAACCTCCACGGGCCATTTTTTGGTTGGTTTGTCTCGAAACGCATCGAAGACTGCCAAAATTGCTTATAAAAGACAGGGCAAGATAAGCTACCACGAAAGTTTTTATGTTGATACTCGCGATTATGAGACGCAGATAATTGAGGGTGTACCTCAGGATAAGGTAACCCCGCCCCCGTCTGCTTTAGACAGAATAGCCAGCGACTCTAAAGCGGTAAAACAAGCGAGGGCCAAAATAACCAACGATGAGTGGTTCTTGGATGGTTTTATAAGGCCTCTTGAAGGCCCGATAACTGGTGTTTATGGAAGTCAAAGAATTTATAATGGGATTCCGAAACAACCACATTATGGCATTGATTACGCTGCTGCTGAGGGTACAAGGGTAAGAGCACCGGCTGGAGGGATTGTAACACTTGCCTATGACGACATGTATTTTTCTGGCGGTACGATTATAGTTGATCACGGTCATGGTTTGAGTTCAACTTTCTTGCATCTGAGCAAAATACTTGTGAAGCCGGGGATTTATGTTGATCGGGGAAGGGACATAGGAGAGGTGGGTTCCACGGGTCGTGCCACAGGCCCTCACCTAGATTGGAGAATGAATTGGAGGGATGTTCGCATTGACCCATTGCTTGTGCTGGACGCGTTGCCGAATAGAAAGAAATAACTTTGCACTAAGTTGGTTTGCTTAATATGGAGATTCACGCGAATTTTTATTACACTAGCGGTCAGTCATCAGAGTGGACATTATGGACAAAAAGTTACTAAGCATCTTAGTCTGTCCCGTGAGCAAGGCACCCCTCGTTTTTAAAAAAGAAAGTCAAGAACTTGTCTGCTCGGCGAGTGGTCTGGCATACCCTATTCGAGATGGCATTCCAATCATGCTCAAATCAGAGGCTCGTTTGTTGACCAGTGATGAAAAATTAAAAAAGAACCCGATTAACTAGAGCGATAAATTAGAGGCAGCAAGTTTGCTATGATTGAGTCGGCCACAACCCTATTTACTCGAATTATTAATCGCGAGGTTCCTGCTGAGTTTGTTTACGAAGATGACAAGTGTGTTGTGATAAACGATATAGCTCCCCAAGCTCCTGTTCATATGCTAGTTATACCGCGCAAACCGCTTTCTCGATTATCAGACGCCACTCCGGAAGACAAAAATTTGATGGGTCATCTTTTATGGGTCGCAGGTGAAGTCGCCAGACGTCAGGGCATCGCAAATGCGTTTAGATTGATCGTCAATAATGGAGCAGAGGCGGGGCAAACAATTTTTCATTTACATCTTCATGTTCTGGGCAGAAAGTCATTTGATCACGCAGACCTTTCTTCAATCTAATCTTAATTTATCTACTTTTTTTGGGGTCGATCATGAAAAGTGCTGAGATCCGACGGGCTTTTTTGGACTATTTTTCAGACAAGGGGCATGCGGTTATTAGCAGCAGCAGCTTAGTTCCAAAAAATGACCCAAGTCTCCTGTTCACCAATGCGGGAATGGTGCAATTCAAAGATGTATTTCTTGGAAAAGATAAGCGCGAGTATAAAAGGGCTGTGTCCTCACAACGATGCGTGCGTGCTGGTGGAAAGCATAATGACCTCGAAAATGTTGGGTATACCGCCCGTCACCATACGTTCTTTGAAATGCTGGGTAATTTTAGTTTTGGTGATTACTTTAAACGGGATGCTATTCAGTTTGCTTGGGAATTCCTTACAGGTGTTTTGGCTTTGCCAGCGGACAGATTGTGGGTCACTGTTCATGTCGGTGACCAAGAGGCTGAGGATATTTGGTTAAATGAAATTGGAATAGATCCCAGCCGAATTTCGCGGCTTGATGAGGATAACTTCTGGCAAATGGGGGAGACGGGTCCTTGTGGCCCATGTACCGAGGTTTTTTGGGATCATGGGAAACAGGTTCCCGGGGGTCCTCCGGGCAGCCTGGATGACGATTTAGATAGATACATCGAGATTTGGAATTTAGTTTTCATGCAGTTTGAGCGAGGTTCCAATGGGGAAATGGTAGAGCTCCCAAAACCCGCAATTGATACCGGAATGGGTTTAGAGCGAATTTCTGCAGTAATGCAGGGCGTGCATAGCAATTATGATATTGATCTTTTTAAGCACCTCATAAATTCAGCAGCAAAAATTTTAGGATGCTCTGACATCAATAATAATTCTTTGAAGGTTATCGCTGACCACATTCGTTCCTGTGCTTTTCTCGCAATGGATGGAGTCATGCCCTCGAACGAGGGGCGAGGTTATGTTTTAAGACGAATTATTCGTCGAGCTCTGCGGCATGGGCACAAACTTGGATCCGATTCTTTATTTTTTCATCAGCTGATACCATCTCTGATTGAGGTTATGGGAGACGCATATCCTGAACTGGAGACTCAGCAAAACCGATTATCATCTATCATACGCTCAGAAGAAGAGCAGTTTGCCAGGACCCTTGATAATGGAATGCAAGTACTAAACGATGCGATTGATGCAATGCCCGGAAAAGTCCTAGAGGGAAATATAATTTTCCAGTTGTACGATACCTTCGGCTTTCCGGCCGATTTAACGAACGATATCGCTAGAGAGCGATCTGTTGAACTAGA
>NZJL01000086.1 GCA_002692165.1 Porticoccaceae bacterium | reverse complement strand
TGCCCTGCAGAACCCTAGCAATGATAAACTTAACAATAGTGTCCGCCATAATTGCCATTAAAAGCCCTGCAAAAAAGCACGCAATTGCTATCTGAAAAGCACCGTAAGGGCCGTGACGATCTATCCAATCTCCGCTCCACGCGGTTGCAACCATAGCGGCCAAAACATATGAAGAAAGAGTGACTCCATACAGTAACTCGCCTCCCAATTCGGAACTTATAGCAGGGAGTGCGATGACCAATGCCATTTCATCAAAGGCATGAAGAGATACAGCCAATATCAGGCCAATTTGCAGAAGTCGGTTCAATTCGCTTCTCTCAAGAACAGTCCATTGCTTTAACTACTGCATTTTTGTCACCAGCCGGACCAGCAAACCACAAATCAATCAGAGTTGATCACATCTAATGATTATTCCAATCCATCGAGCACGCGCTTTACTGCTCCAAACATACTTCGGATATCGTGGGGCTTTGCATTGAGAAATGGGCAGAATTGCAAGATATCCATCGTATTTCGAATCACTAGATTCTCATCCCAAAATAACCTCTTGTGAACCTCAAGCCCCCTGGTTCCCGCCGCACTCTCGCGAGGTTCTAACTCAATAGCAGCCATTAAGCCAAAGTTCCGAACATCGATTACCCTGGGATGGTCATCAAATTGGTGGGCTGCGTCAGCAAACATTTCTTCAAGTTCTCTCGACTGCTGAAAACTACCCTCTTCCTCATATACTTCCAGAGCCGCTATTCCGGCCGCAGCTGCAACCGGATGACCAGAGTATGTGTAGCCATGAAACAGTTCTGGCATATGTTCAGGGCCGCTCATGAAGGTATCATAGATTTCATCCTTTACCAGAACTGCACCCATGGGTATAACTCCATTGGTGAGGCCCTTGGCACAGGTGATGATATCAGGTGTGACGCCAAATCTCTCGGCCGCAAACGACGCTCCCACTCGACCGAAGCCCGTGATGACCTCATCGAAAATCAATAAAATTCCGTGCTTGGTACAAATCTCTCTTAGTCGTTCAAGGTAACCTAGCGGCGGCGGAAGAATACCTGTTGCTCCTGCCACCGGCTCAACGATCACAGCTGCTATACTTCCTTCTTGATCATCAGAAACGAGTAACCCGTCTAATTCCTCGGCTAAGTGCCCACCCCACTTAGGTTGGCCACGGCTGAAGCCAGCCTCGTTAATGTTATGGGTATGAGACATATGATCGACTCCATTGATGAGATTGGAGGCAAACATTTTACGATTAGGCGGGATCCCACCGACCGATATACCACCGAAGTTAACGCCGTGGTACCCTCGATGCCTACCGATTAACCGGGTGCGGTTTTCATGACCCTGCAATCGTTGAAAGGCGAGCGCAATTTTAAGTGCCGTATCGACGGATTCAGATCCCGAGTTAGTAAAAAAGCAACGGCCAAAACCCTTCGGCGTGAACTTGGTCAGTTTCTCAGCTAATTCAAAAGCCCTGTCGTTACCGAATTGAAAGGTGAGACACAAATCCAAATGAGCCACCTGTTGCTGCACAGCATCAACAATCTTGGGGTGACAATGCCCTAAACCCGAGGTCCATAAACCGGAAAAACCATCATAGAGTTTTCTACCATCACTGCTTGTATAGTGATGACCGTCTGCCGATACAACCATTCGAGGGTTTTTTTTGTAGTCTCGATTGCCTGTGAACGGCATCCAGTAAGCATCCACAGCAGATGAATTCTTCATAACTTTCCCCATTTATTAAAATTAGAATCCCGTGACTCCACTTGGCATAGCCGGAAAGTCACCAACCAATTGTGCTCCATTCTCAACCTTCTGTATTGCAGATTCCACTATGTCTAAAGCTTTCAACAGGTTTTCCTTACTCATGTTCAAGGCCGGATACATTCGAACAGTCGGTTCCGTATCACATATTGCCCACACGCCATTAACTAGCATCTCGTTCCTGACCGTCCGTGCGACCCAACTATCTTCATAACCCTCATCCAAGCTAGCTGGATCACGATGAGAAAACGAGATTCCCATTAATAGCCCCAGACAACGAACCTCCTTAACAATAGCATATGTCCGAGTCCAAGAGGCCATTCGCTCTACCGCAATACCAGCTAGATCCGCTGCTGAGCTGACGATTCCATCCCGTTGATATATTTCCAACGTCTTTAATCCCGCTGCGCACCCTCCGGGGGTTCCAGCAAAAGTACTTCCACTCGATGCGCGAGGATTGTCTCCGAGAATGTCATCGCGCGTAGCCACACCAGCGCATGCCTCAATTCCTCCGGATAGATTTTTTCCCACGACAATCATATCGGGTAACACCGAATAGTGATCAACCCCCCACATACGGCCAGTGCGCCCCAAGCCTGTGAGCACCTCATCAGCGATCATCAACCAATCGAACTTGTCACAGATTCTTCGGATTCCCGCAAGAAACACCTTGGACGGAATCCAGTTGCCACCCTCCGCGAGGCCCGGCTCGATTATCACGGCCGCCACGTTNTCTGCCGGTGCAATGTAATTCGGGATATGCGATTCCAAATACCACAAACAGTAATCTACGTACTGATCGGGCGACATACCAGCAGGGATATTTTCGGAATATGGGAATGGTGCTTTTAAAACGCCTCCGGCCCAAGGTTCCATGTAGAGGTTATTCTCACTGCCGTAACCGCTCAACATTTTTGTGCCAAGCGACTCCCCGTGAAAAGCTGAGGTGAAACTAATTATGTAACGGCGTTGCGTATGACAAAGCGCTAGATGAATGGCTGCTTCGACCGCTTCCGTGCCAGACACCTCAAAACTAAATCGAGGAAAATGTCTTCCTGGCATGACGTCAGCCAACTGCTCGGCCAATTCGAAGCGCAGTGGATGCTCCCAATGATAACCGTATCGAATGTGTGCCTCGTGCACAGCTTCGACTACTTCGGGATGGCAATTCCCAAGCGGATTCGTCGCCCAGCCATTTTGTAGATCGATATACCGATTGCCGTCAAGATCCCAGACATAATCCCCCTGTGCCCTATCGATTATTATCTGAGCTGGTGCCTTAAACCCTCTTGCCGCCGATTTTTGAGCACTTTTTGTGTAACGCGCGCCATGGCGAAACAACGCTTGTCCAGATTCGAGCCGGGATCTCGTCAGTGGTCCTGGTAGATCATATGTCAAACATAACCTCCTGCTTCGGAAACTACCCTCTTGCTCAAGCACTTGCCAACGGTTTTACTAACCGTCATTATACAGTCATTTAGGAAATTAAACAGTCATTTAGCGGCGCGTGGTCGTAACAATCCTGCCCGCCTTGCAAAGGAAGAAAAGTTGAATGTCTACAACCAATCCCGCAATCCACCAAGAAAGACGAAAACTGCTAATCGACGCCACAATAACGGCGGTTGCCGAGTATGGATTGTCAAAAGTGACATTGGCAAAGATTAGTTCAATCGCGGGACTCACTGCCGGTACAGTGAATTTCCATTTTGAGAGCAAAGAAGCTTTGTTGTTGGATACTCTTCGGTTTGTATCTGAGGAGTTCGATCGGAGTGTCGCCAATGCATTAAAAAAAGCCGGTGCCGATCCGTCAAAACGATTAGCTGCGATCATTGATGCTTCACTGGATCCAGAAATAACCGAGCACAGAAAAATGGCAGTTTGGCACGCCTTTGATTCAGAAAGCCGGGGGCGGCAAGACTATCAGAGAATCCGTGGATCGCTTGACAAACAAAATTTCAAACTCATTCTCAATCTCTGCGAACAAATCATCAGACAGGCCAGCAAACAATCAGAAATCGATGCTAGAGCCATCGCAAATGCAATCTCAGGTATAACAGAAGAAGTTTGGAAAGAAATCCTATTTGCAGGGGAAGATTATGATCGGGATGACGCCAGATATGTTTGTTTGTGCTTTTTGGCAAGCATCTTCCCATGGTGCTATGCGATGCCAAGAAAGACAGACAAAGATAGCTACCCAGCAACAACTATTTCAAAAGCCACTTCAAATGACATCAATCAAGTTTCCCGGCTATTTGACCTGTACCGGCAGTTTTACGAACAGGGCCCCGACCTTGCTCTAGCACAACGCTATATCAGCGAGCAAATTACGAACGACAGTTCAGTGATCTTTATCGCTTGGATCGGCGAGAGCGAAGACCGCCGCGCGGTCGGTTTTACACAACTATACAGTACCTTTTGCAGTGTGGAAGCCAGCCCGATCTGGGTTCTCTATGATCTATACGTTGAAGAAGATAGAAGAGGGAAAGGAATAGGCAAATCACTCATGCAAAAGGCCCATCAAATGGCTGCAGAAAGCGACGCGTCACGCATAGATCTTGAGACAGCCTTCGACAACGTCAGCGCTCAAGCGCTATATGAGTCTCTCGGTTACGAAAAGGACAATGAATTTTACAAGTATTCCTTCGAGCTATAATTTATGCGTTCATGCGGAGCCCATTAAATGGATCAATTCGAGCCCTATGGTGGCCGCAGCTAGGGCGGTAATCTCAGCATGATCATAGGCGGGTGCAACTTCTACAACATCTGCCCCGACGACGTTCAATCCTTTCAAACTACGAATTATCTTCAACGCTCTATCAGAGCTTATCCCACCTACAACAGGCGTTCCGGTTCCCGGAGCATAAGCGGGGTCTAGGCAATCAATGTCAAATGTTAAATATATAGGCATGTTACCAACACATTGCATAACCTCAAATTGAATATCACTGATTGTCATGTCATTAAGTTGATCAGCAGGGATGACCTTGAAGTCATGACACTCATGGTCATAGGCAGTTCGGATACCCAATTGGATAGAGCACCCTGGCTCTATAAGCCGTTCTTTCGGCGCCAAGTGAAACATACCGCCATGGTCGTACTTGTCGCTTTCCTCGTACGTGTCAGTGTGCGCATCAAACTGAACAAGGGCTAGGGCGCCGCGATGCTTATGAACTGCCCTTAAAAGCGGTAATGTAATAAAATGATCACCGCCTATACAAAGAGTTTTCTTGCCTGAAGCATGAATACTTTCAACATTATCAATGACCCGTTTCACCATATCTTCAGATTCACCAGGTGGAAACTCCAAATCACCAAAATCTACGACCTTCAATCTCTCAAAAGCACTGTAACCCCATGGATGACGTTTCTCTCTCATCTCCCAACGCAAATTAGCTGAAGCAAGCCGCACAGCCTGCGGACCATGACGGGTTCCAGCGCGTCCCGTGGTACCCAAGTCATATGGAATTCCCACCACGATCAGGTCTGCATTTTCGACATCTCTGGAAACTGGCACACCCATGAAACTATGCACATTTGAGAACATGGACTGGCTGTTGTTTGGCTCATCTCCCGACATAATCGCTCCTTAAAATTGAAAAGCATTCTTCCAGAAAAAGTATCAGTCGATCCAAATCTCTGCCTCTCGGAGCTCTTCAAGCGTCAGCTGTAACCCAGCACGCAGAGCAGCTACAAGATCATTAATTTGCTCTTTATTTATGATGAGTGGTGGCGAGATGATACAGATGTTGATGAAAGGTCTGACCAGCAAACCCAGTTTTTGACAGTGCTTATCGACCATCTCTCCAATCGCGTAGTCTTTTTCCAGCAGATCCGCCTCATCATTGCCGCGGACGGTCATTTCGACGGCGGCCATTAATCCCATACCTCGGACGTCGCCCACCAGCGGGTTATCTCGCAGAGTTTGGAGTTGTGCTTGAAAGTATGGTCCCAACGTTTTTACATTATCAAGCAGGTCTTCCCTTTCAAGTATGTCCCAACTAGCCAGTGCGGCCGCACAGGCAACGGGGTTACCTGACCAAGTATAACCATTCGAATAAAGACAGCCGTCCGAATTCTCACCGCTAATCTTTTCAATAAAGCTGTCCGACACTGCATATCCGCCCAAAGGCACATAACCGGACGTGAGTCCTTTCGCGAAAATTACCATATCAGGGATTATTCCAAAAACAGCCTCAGACGCGAACCAATGACCAAGCCTGCCAAATCCTGTTACAACTTCATCTGCGATATAAGTGATACCATGATTCTTTATCGTTTCCCAGCACCTAACATGGTAATCCGCAGGCGGCACAATCACTCCCCCGCTAGCGAGAATCGGCTCCGCAATAAAACACATAACATTATTGGCTCCAATTTCTTCTATTTTCTCTTCCAACTCGCGAATGAGAAAGTCACAAAATGATGCCTCTGTCTCATATTGAGAATGATAGTAAAAACAAGGCGCCGAAAGAAAATGAACATTTTCGGACATGGTATCCATAGCTGATTTATCTCTCTCTTTACCGGTCACCGAAGCTGACAGGTATGTGCTCCCGTGATAAGCCTTCTCTCGGGTCAAAATGTGTTTCCTGTCCGGCTCGCCTCTGATATTTCTTGCTAACTGACAAAGTCGCAAAGCAGAATCGACCGCCGTTGAACCACCGGTAGTAAAAAAGACACGATTCAGATCTCCAGGTGTTTGACTTGCAATGCGTTCTGCCAGTTCTACTTCTCTCTTATTGACTAACGAAAAAGAAGTGGAGTAACTTAGGTTCAATATTTGAGTCGCAACAGCCTCAGCTATCTCCTTGCGACCATACCCGGTTTGCATGCACCACATGCCGGCAGGGCCATCAAGAAGACGATTACCTTCCGAATCATACACGTATACTCCCTCCCCTTTATCGATAATCGAAGAGGAGTGGTCCTGCCCGAGGGAAGATAAATCTCCCCAAGGATGCAAAAGATGTTGATTGTATTTTTCTCTGTAANGATCGCTTTTCAAATTTAAGACCTTTGAGTTTAAAGAGCCAGTGTTGAGACCCATCGCCCATATAACTGATCAGCAACAAAGCGTAACTCTGCTATATTTTTTTTTAGGTGTCTGGCGATAGTACCGTAACTCTGAGCACTTTGGCTATCCTCACCCAAATCCTCCCGCCAATGATCTATCCAATCTCTCAGCACGGGCTCCGTCATTTCCACATGGCATTGCATACCAAGCACATTACCGCCAATACTAAAGGCCTGATTAACACAGTGATCTGAGGAAAATAACAGTCTGGAGTTTTTTGGTAAAGAAAACGTTTCTTTGTGCCAATGAAACATGATGAAAGGATCAGCAAGCTCGCCCAACCAATCTTCTGCTGCCAAATCGTTCATCCGGAAACATTGATGCCATCCGATTTCCATGTCTGGGTTCGGTGTCACGTTTGCACCAAACGCTTTAGCAATCATCTGTCCACCCAGACAATGGCCTAGAAGTGGAACTCTCTCAAGCGCTGCAAATTTGATTAGCTCGATTTCTTGATCAAGCCAGGGAATACCGTCGTTTACGCTCATTATCCCCCCCATGAAGACGAGCCCAGCAATCGTATCATCTAAATTGGGGAGAGCGTCACCGTCATACGCCCTAATAACACGTACGGCAATATTTTTCTGATGGAGATAATCAGCTATGTAGCCGGGGTGTTCATCATCCATATGCATAAAAATGATAATTTGCCGTTTCATATCAGACGCTAAAGCATATCTAGTGCTTTGTAGAACATCATCCCGGCCGCCATAAAAGGCCTCCGAAAAATCTTTCCGCCAGGCCATGGGAGATGGTACATTTTACTCAGGATGTTCATGCGGTNGGGATTGCCATNAACAGCCTCGGCCAAGACTCGACCAGACATNTGGGTTGGTGCCACCCCATGACCNGAATATCCAGTTGCNTACAGCACATTGCTACCCTTAATGNANCCCACTTGCGGCATACGACGGATACTCACTCCAATCTTTCCGGACCAGGCGTAATCGATCCCAACTAACTTTAAACATGGAAATACCTTTACCATGTGGTTTCGCATCACCTTACCAACATCGGTTGGCTCTAGTCCGGTATAGTTGGACAGGCCACCCATCAAAAGTCTTTTATCCGCAGTCAGGCGATAGTAGTCAAGTGCCGTCCTAGAGTCACAGACCGCTACGTCTCGGGGCAAAGTCTGATTGATTTGGCTCTCCGATAGCGGTTCCGTCGCTATAATGCAACTGACGGATGGAAGAACTCTCGCATCCAGATAAGGCACCAGATCAGTCATGTATGCATTTCCACAAAGCACCGCAAAACGAGCTTGAACAGAACCCTTTGTAGTCGAAATCACTGGTTTTGTGGAGTATTTGATTGCGGTAACTTTAGATTGCTCAAATATTTGGGTGCCAAGGGCCTCGGCAGCCTTAGCTTCACCCAGACAAAGATTTAGAGGATGAAGATGCCCCCAATCCTCGCGATAATAGCCGCCAAGATACAACTCGGAATTTACAAATTCTCGGACCTCGTTTATGTCAAGCAACTGAATGGCTGATTCCTCGAGAGACCAATTTTTGTAAGCTTTTAAGTGTCGCCTTTTGAGGGCAACTTCGCACCACCCCCATTTTAAATCGCAATCAATTTTATATTTCTCAATCCGTTCACTAACAATATCTACACACTCAACTCCCATTTGCTGTACTTGAGCGACGCCCTCAAGACCTATTGTGTGTCTAAAAGCAGACGGATTGTTACCGTATCCCCCAATCAACTGACCACCATTTCGTCCCGAAGCACCCCAACCAATTCTATTAGCTTCGAGCAAAATGACCTCATACCCAAGCTCGCTGAGTTCCAAGGCAGTTGCGACGCCGCTAAAACCACCACCAACTACCACAACATCCGTTTTCAAGTCGTCTTGCAATTCGGGATAGTTGGTTTTCCTGCTAGCAGACGCTGCGTAATATGAGGATGTATGCTCGGTCGAGTCATAAGCGGGTTTAAGGAGCATAGTTAGCGTTGAGGCCTTTGCATTGAATTGACCATCGAACTGGGCTATTTTGACAGTGAGGAGACATTGTTCCTCTTGACAGCCACGCCAGAATCGGACGAGTGCCAGCGTTCTAAAGCCAAAAGGTACCACCTGACAAATTCTGAGCAAAGCGCCTCATAATCCGGATGGTAAGGACCCGGCTCAAAAAAACTTGAGTTGACGCCCTCGCTATTTCGCAAAATGATATATTCATCTTCTAAAGTTGTGTGATGCCAAAGCCAAGTCAAATCTTCTTTCGCGTAATCCACTCCCTCCTTTGCATCGCCGTTCACATACCAAACCACTTCCATATCGGTTTCGGTGATGCCTCGCGGCGTGAACCGATAGAGGACACAGTGATCAGGATAGTTGAGCATAAAGGCTAGCGGTCCCATCTGGAAATCACCCGCACCTCCATCATAACCTCTAAATTTACCCATCAGCGGTGCCACCGGCTCACCATCTTTACTGCCAGTTTTGAAACCATCGTAAAGCGCATAGCGGCTATGGTAAGAACATGCTCCAAAGGCGGATGAGTCGTTGTAATAAGCGTAGTGATCATCTGTGATGCCTTTCACCCCCGTGATGTCCTCCGCCCTCGCTAGCATAGCTTCGTTTATCGGCTTTACCTTTTCGTCGGGGGCAGCAAGCGTATGCATCTTTGCATATTGACGATGTGAACTCGAACAATGATAACATTCGAGATAATTCTCTAGACACAATTTCCAGTTTGCACTAACCCTATATGTCTTGCTATCCGCAACTCTAGCGCTCGCCAAATCGTAGGGACTCAGAGGCTTTGCGATATGACTGAGGGGCAGCGTAAAGTCAGGCGCGTTCGGATCACAATTAATAAATATCATGCCCTCGAACACCACCAGGCGCACTTTCTTCAAGGCATAGTCAGCACAATCGAAACCATCCAAACGTTCCATCTCTCTGGCCCTTTTGAGCGAACCGTTTGTGTTGTAAGCCCAGCCATGATAAGGGCAAACGAACGCTTTTTTGTTACCACTGCTCTCTTCACAAACCCGAGCGCCCCGATGCCGGCAGACGTTGTGCATTGCACCAATCTGCCCGCGGTCATCACGGCTAATAATTAGCGAATCTTCTCCAATTTCAAAAAGGAAGAAGTCTCCATTTTGACGAACTTGGCTAACATGTCCCGCATAGAGCCAACTCTTGAAAATAACGCTTTCCAGCTCAGCCTGATAGGTGAAATGTGACCGATAGAAATAGCGATCCATTGCAAATCCGGGCTTTTGCAACTGAATAGCGATCATATCAAGCATCTTTTTTTTGCTGTCCGCAACGTCCATAGCTATGAATTTCATTTGATTACAACCCTAGGTGGCGGTTTAAATGCGTCGACGATATCATACAACAATAATCTAAATGGTAATATAGGTGATTAAATGTTCATTTAATATTCGCTCAAGATAAGCTTCAAATCGAACGCAAATACCACTCATAATCGACATTTGAAACTTTAGCGGCAAACATATCACACTCACTTCTTCGCACTGCACTATAGATTCGGCAATATTCAGCCCCAATGTAACGTGATAAGTTATTTCCAGATTCGAAAACTTCGAGCGCTTTGTCCCAAGTTCGAGGCAAAGTGANGTGATGCTCCATCTCCATTCCCTCTGCAATCAACTCACCAGGGTCAGATTGAGAGATTATTCCATGGTAGATGCCCGCTGCCACAGCCGCCATAACCAAATAAGGGTTAGCATCGGCTCCGGCCACCCGATGCTCTAACCTGCGGTTCTTGTGACCAGANACGGGGATTCGCAAGGAAACATCACGATGGTTATAGCCCCAGTTGGGTGCTAGAGGGGCATAGTTGCCTGGGACTAGTCGTCGGTAAGAGTTTGCGTTTGGCGCAAAAATGGCCATAGATTCCGGCATGGTCGCGATTAAACCTCCTATGGCGCACCGCAACTTTTCCGAAACAGCTGGTGCCTCAGTGGAAGAAAAATCAGCAAAAATATTTTCTCCATACTGGTCATAAAGGCTGAAATGAATATGCAAACCACATCCAGCTAGTCCCCCAAATGGCTTGGCCATAAAACTTGCTGCCATTCCATGTTGCCGAGCAACACCCTTCACAATCCTCTTGAGCAAAACAGTTTGATCACATGCCACTATCGGATCACTAACGTGGTGCAGGTTAATCTCATACTGACCCGGAGAATACTCCGAGTGCACTGTTGTCATTGGCACGTTTTGCTCGGCACATGCAGCCCTGACGGCCTCTAGAAAATCATCATTGTCCCAGAGGTCTTCTGGCATAGCGTACTGGATGCCCTCTTGGTCTATAGCCGTTCCAGGAACCTTAGCCAGTTTAAGTTTGGGCATGGAACCATCTCCAGATTCAATGAGATAGAATTCTAATTCGGTTGCAACCACAGGAGAGAGGTTCATGTCATAAATTGGTTTGAGGGCACTTTTAAGCACATTGCGCGGGTCAAACGAGAGCGGCTCGCCATCAAGTTCATTAAGGGTAGAAATCACCTGCCCTGTCTCAGACCCCAGCCAAGTGATTGGCGCCAATGTGTTTGGCACGGGAGAAATGATTCTATCTGGATCCCCTTCCAGATTTAAAAATTCGAGGTCGCCGGTCATCTCGCCAAGCACATTAAGTAGAAGCGTTGTCGCTGGACCATTCGCCCCTGTTTCGAAAAAATCTTCAAACTCTTGTCTGGGTATGCGCTTGCAGCGGAAGATCCCGTTGATGTCCGGAATCAATAGTTCAAGCGAGGTGGTTTTTGGATATTGACGCAGAAACTCTTGCAACTCGTTTTTTTTATTCATCGCGGCTATTTTCTCCTGATGCCTCTCTGAGGGAAGCAGTATTTTTTAAAATGATCAGCGCATCAAGCCCGATACAACCATTTTCTGTGACTA
>NZJL01000085.1 GCA_002692165.1 Porticoccaceae bacterium | reverse complement strand
ATTACGGTTATCCATGATCCAGAACATTTCAGCAACAAGCAAATACAACCTTACGCTGAGATGATTGGCGCGAGCTGGAGCATGATTCCAGTTGAGCAAGATCCGCCCGAGCATGGACTTTACCGCAGAATGTTGATGCCATTCTTCGTCCCGAAGACCGCTGCTGATATGGATGACAAAATCAACGATTACGCTAGAAAACGGGTAGCGTCCATGAAAGACAAAGGGCAGTGCGAGTTTATGGAAGATTTTGCATTTCCTTTTCCCAGCACTATTTTTCTGGAAATGATGGGAATGCCGGTTGATCGCTTGCATTATTTCATAGAGTTGTATGACACGATTACTCGAGCCGCAGACATGGACGACGTTCTAGATGCTGTTCGGGAGGTCGTAGCTTATTTTGAAAAAGAAATTGAGATAAGGCGCGATGCTCCTCCAGCTGACAATATGATGAGTTTTGCGTTGAATGCCAGCGTTGATGGCCGAAAATTTTCTCATGATGAGCTTGTAGCCTTATTTTTCAACCTAGGGCTAGCCGGTCTAGATACTGTTTCAGCTCATCTCGGTTTGATTTTTCGTCACCTTGCAGAGCATCCTGAGCATCAGGCAGATCTCCGAGAAAACCCTGAGAAAATTGAGGCTGCAATAACCGAATTAATGCGAGCCTATGGTGCCGTGACAATTACTAGGACCTGTTTGAAAGACACTGAGGTTGCGGGTATCAAATTAAAGGCTGGGGACAAAGTCTGCTACTCCACTGCCCTTGCTGCGCGAGATCCGGAGATCTACGATCAGCCGGAAAAAGTCAATTTTGATAGAGACGCGAAACTTTACAGCTTTGGGACTGGAATACACGTCTGCATAGGTATGCATATCGCTCGTCGGGAGTTACGTGCAGCGATCAAAGCATTCCTAGAAATTTTACCGCCCTTTCGGATTCCCGAGGGATCTGTTATCGAGAGCGATCTAGGCACCGTGTTCATGCCGTTTAGTCTCCCGCTCGAGTGGGAAATATGACACTGCTTTAAGAAAGAGATTAAATCCTCCGATCAGAGCGATTCCAATTGGTGCAATGAAAGATGAACAAACTTACAGAACATACCTCGTTTGACTATGCTCAGAGGGAATTTGCTATTTCTAGATTGTGGGAACTGCTCGACGGGAATAAAGAGCAACTCAACATTGCTCATGAGGCTGTAGATCGACATATCGATTCAGGAAATGTTGCCATAAACATCGCACATTCTGATGGCCATGATGAGCAAATTAGCTTCTGCGAGCTTTCAACTAGATCCTCACAGGTTGCAAATTGGCTGGTTTCTCTGGGCATCAAACCTGGCGATCGTGTTGGTTTGATGGTCGACCCTTCTCTCGCTTTTTATGCGACACTATTCGGGATTATCAAGACTGGTGCGATTGCCGTTCCTATGTTTACGCTNTTNGGAATTGANGGTCTTCGTGCNCGGGTGGAGGACTCNGGTTTAANAGTGCTTGTGGTGGCCNCANANAAATCAGACATAGCGAATGAGTTGCATGATGTGCATGTTGCGGTGGCGGATGAATTATTCCTGTCAAATCTGGACAGTTTTGNAACGGAATTCTCAACGAACAGCAAAAGCAGTGACTTTGCCATTTATCAGTATACGTCGGGGACGACTCGGGCAATGCCAACAGCGGTAAAGCATACGCATGTCTCTATCGTTTATCTAATGATCGCAGCTCTCTACGCTACTGGCATTCGACCCGGTGATCGTTTCTTTTGTCCTTCTTCTACTGCCTGGGGCCATGGATTGTGGCACGGTACTCTNGGGCCTTTNACNCTCGGGATAACAACGGGAACAATTTCAGGAAAATTTGATCCAGCTCGTTTTGCCAAGGCGCTCTCCGACTTCAAAGTCACTGCACTTTCTGCCGCTCCAACACATTTTCGAATGCTAAAAAGTAGTGGTGTTGCTTCAGACTTTGTTTATGCGGTGAATAAGTTGTCCTACACGGGTGAACCACTTGACACTTCAACTGCCGAGTTCATTGAAAATGTCTTTGGTACCGTGCCGAGAAGCATGTATGGCACGACGGAGGTGGGCACTGTCTTAGTTAATTATCCTGGGGCAGGAGATTATGAGGTGCGTCGAGGTTCTCTTGGAAAGCCCATACCCGGCACGGAAGTTGACGTCCATAACGCGTCGGGTTGTTCCTGTGAACCAGGCGAGCAAGGCGAGCTTGTCGTCCGACGTAAGGTAGATTGGGTTTCAACTAAAGACAGAGGCAGCAAGGATTCTGATGGCTACTTTTATTATGGTGGTCGGTCTGATGACATCATCATTTCTGCAGGTTGGACGATTAGCGCTGTTGAAATAGAGGACGTTCTATTGAAGCATGACTCGGTATTAGAGGCAGCGGTGATTGGAGTTCCAGATGAAATGAGAGGCCTAATACCGAAGGCATATTTGGTTTGTAGCAAGTCCGGTTCTCCGGAGCTAACTCGAGAGTTGAAAGATTTCGCTAAGAATCGCTTGAGTTTACATGAATACCCGAGGGAAATAGAATTTGTGAATGATTTGCCCAAAACAATGGCAGGTAAGGTAAATCGGAAAGTCCTGCGAGATAAGATATCGGCTGGATAAAGCCATAAAACTTCGTTATTGGAGTGAATGTGACAATTAAAGTTGAAAAATGCATAGGTGTCGTAGATGGGGGTATGCTAGTTCTTGAGGAGTCGCAGACTGTTGCACTCAAGGGTGTCCGTGTTCCAAGAGTAGGAGTCTCGGGAGGCTCAGCGATGCGAACTGTTTTGCAACGACTTGTGCAAGACAAACAAGTTTCCTACGAAATCAAAGGACGAGATCGTATGGGCTATCCATCCGTTTCCGCAACGGTTGATGGTGTGGATCTCTCGAGCACGATGCTTCAAGCTTTAAAGGATTATGGGTACTCCGGCTAAGATGGCTAAAGGTGATTACAGAAATCACACGGGCCCATTGTCAGGTGTTCGTATTCTCGATTTAACCACAGTCGTTATGGGTCCTTATGCCACCATGATTCTGTCAAATCTGGGTGCTGACATCATTAAACTTGAGCCTCCATCAGGTGACATAATGCGGCATGTTGGACCGATGAAAAATAAACTCATGGGGCACTCTTTTATTAATGCCAACCACGGGAAACGCAGTATTGTTCTTGATCTCAAAAAACCTGAAGCCAGATCAATTGCATTAAAAATTGCCAAAGAATCCGATGTCTTCGTTCATAACATTCGACCGGCTGCTCTGGAACGCTTGGGTCTTGATTATGATTCGGTTTCTGCGATGAATCCGAGGATTATTTTTGCATCTGCAGTAGGATTTGGGTCAGGAGGTCGATACAGCGGAAAGCCAGCCTATGATGATCTAATACAAGGAATCGTTGGGATTCCAACACTGGTCCATGAGGGCGGTGGCGATGTGCCCAGATACGTGCCAACACCTGTAGCAGACAGATCAGTTGGACTCTATTTGTCAAGCATGATTTCGGCTGCTTTATATGCAAGAGAAATATCGGGTCATGGACAATCCGTCGAGGTCCCGATGTTTGAGGTCCTTGCTCAGTATGTGCTTGGCGATCATATGGCAGGCTTGAGCTATGATCCGGCTCAGGGGGGGCCTTATTACACAAGACTGATATCTAAAAATCGACACCCTTACAAGACGTCGGACGGTTATATTTGTGCCCTGATTTATAATGACGCTCATTGGAGGGCTTTCTTCAACGTCATCAGCACCCCCGATATGTTCCACAAAGACGATCGGTTTTCTTCGCAATCAGATCGAGCCGACAACATCGATTTTGTATACGCTTTTGTCGCTAAAGAACTTGAGAAAAAAACAACAAGCGAGTGGTTGGTACTCTTTGAGGAAAATGATATCCCGGCCATGCTTATGAGCACGATTGAATCTCTAATAAAAGACCCTCATTTGAAAGATGTGGGCTTCTTCTCTTTTGAGGAACACCCAAGCGAGGGTCGTTTGCGAATGATTAATCCTCCAGAGACTTGGTCGGAAACCAAATCATATGTTAGTGGCTTTGCACCTGAACTGGGGCAACACACTTATGAGGTGCTTTCAGAGTTTGGTTTTTCTCCGGAGGAAATTGATGCCGTGTCCTGACCACGAGGAGCACTTCATTAGCAATGCCTTAAATGAGAACTTACTTCTAATGGGATTTTAATTAGTGATGCAAACAGATAAAGAATCAGGCGCCGATCTTGGCGAGGGTAAAATTACCGAAAGGGCCATGGAAGACATGCGGGCGCGAATTGGTAAGCCCATGCGGCACTTGCAGAGAACCGTAATTGTTTCTGCCGAGTGGATTGAGCGCTATGTTATTGGGGTGGCCGACTTAAATCCACTGTGGTCCGATGATATATATGCCAAGAGAGGCCCTTATGAGTCTTTGGTCGCTCCACCTTCAATGATTTATGTTTTAAGCGGTTGGGACGTTGGCACAGGATTCCCCGGCGTACATGCCCTATTTACCCGAAGTCGGGTCGACTGGTACAAACCAATCTTAGAGGGAGACAGGCTTGATAGTACAGGTTGCATAGATGATATATCTGTAAAACCGAGCAGATTTGCAGGGCAAACCGCTTTGCAAGGCGTTAAAATCGACTATACCAACCAGAATGGCGACTTGGTTTGTACTGCGAGACATTGGAATATTCGAACTGAAAGAGGTGAGGCTAGGAAAAGATCNAACGAACGAAAAATAGAGAGACAATCNTACACCTCANANNNNATAAGAGATCTTGAGAACGAAATGTTTCGGGAAACTATCAGGGGCGATTTGTCTAGATCATGGGAAGAGGTTGAAGTTGGGGAAGAGCTGCAGCCGGTCGTGAAAGGACCGCTGACCGTGACCGATATGGTGGGCTATATGCGAACTGGTTTTGGCGGTGTTGCAGGCGGGTTTTTCATGTATACCCACGCCATCGGGACCGGATTTAGGCGACGACACCCCCACGCAGTAATCAAAAATGAAGCGGGGATACCCGATTCACCCGAAGCAGTGCACTGGGATGACTATCTTGCTCAGCGCTCCGGGCTTGGGGGATCTTACGACATGGGCCCTCAACGGATTGCTTGGATGAGCCAGACGGTTACAAACTGGATGGGTGACAAAGGATTTTTAAGTATGCTTGATATAAAACTTGGAAAGGTCGTCATAATGGGGGACACGACGTGGTGTAGAGGAAAAGTCATTTCTAAACAAAAGATTGAGGGAAGGAACGAGGTCACGATTGAGGTTTTGGCAGTAAATCAACGTGAAGAAATTGTGGCCCAAGGAGAGGCTGTGGTTCATCTTTAAGAGTGATCTTATGGAAATTAAAAAGAAGAAATTATCGGGCGTACTCGATGGAATCAGTGTGATTGATTTGTCTGCCGGTTTGTCGGGGGCCTTTTGTGGGCATGCCCTTGCGCAGTTAGGTGCGGTCGTTACGGCATTTAGACCCACTTCTGCCGATTGGAGTTCAAGTCACTACAGCGATCATATGCTAGCACTTGATTCAATAAAAAAAGTTCAGAAATTCGACTACTATGATCCGGCATGTTTCGAGGAATTGGCCGGTTTTTGTGAAGATGCTCAACTACTGATTGAAGAAAGGCCCGTATCGGGATGGCCTTTGAATGAGCCAATTGCTGGTCAGCTGATGCATCGCCATTCTTCATTGACGTCCTTGTGCATTTCACCATATGGTTTGACTGGTCCCCACTCAAGTTATGCAGCCGAACCCCTCAATATCTATCACTCTGCAGGTCATGCCCAACAGATCCCGTGTGATCCGTTATGGCCTGAATATAAATCACGACCGCCGTTGCAGGCGGGTGGATATTGGGGAGAATCTCAAAGTGGGCTTATAGCGGCAATCGCCGCAATAGCGGTATTGACGGGAAACGGAGATTGGCGAGGCAGTATTATTGATTGCTCCAAACAGGAAGCCCTGCTGCAAATGCACTGGACGGAATTGGTTCGGTATCCCAACAGTGGCAATGTTGTCGACCGATTGGAACCAACGATCACGTTTGTTGGAGGCATCCAACCTGCCAGTGATGGATATGTTCAAATCGTCTGTCTCGAGCAACATCAATGGGAGGCTCTAGTGACATTGTTAGATTCACCAGAGTGGATGCTCTCATCTGACCTTGCGACGCAAAAGATGAGGGTCGAGCGATGGGAAAAAGTTGCTAGTTTATTATCTAACGAAACAAGCAAATATGAAAAGCAATATTTATTTGTTAAAGGTCAGGCGTTAAAGGTGCCGATAGCTCCAATATTGACTGCTGCTGACATTAAACAGGATCCGGATTTAGTAAGACGCGGTTTGTTTGCTGCTAGCGATGCAGTTCATAACTCATTGCCGCGTTGGGACGGTTCTGTTTTTTCAGCGTAATATCGTCCAAGGTGAAATAAGTTAGTAATTGTTCAGATTAGAAACTGTAATGGAAGGGAGATAAAAATGAATAAACCCCAAGATTTGAGCATCCCAAAAACCGTCAGACGAATATTATTAGGCGAGGCCTCAAATGGTTCATCAATTATTGCACGCGAAGATGCTATTGAGCCGTCAGCATTTCCCGGTATCGGCCAACTTTATACGCTTTGGGGTACTGATGAAGTTATAGAGTTGCCCGACTCTGGTAATGTGCCAGCTTTTGAGGGCACGTTCCCGCCCGTTGGCGGTTTCCGCATTTTCATGACTCGTTTTGCTCCAAATGAGGCTGTTGTCTCAGGCGGGGACGATATGCCTGAAAACTTACGGAACATCCCCTCAGCTAGTGAGCTTCATAGTTCTGCGACCGTGGATTGCAACATGCTTTTGTCAGGAACTCTAGACTGTGTGATGTCTGATAATTCAGTTGTTTCGCTTAAAGCCGGCGACATGATTGTCTTAAATGGAGCAGAGCACGCATGGCAAAATAATTCAGCAGAAGAAGCGGTTATGTTGTTTTTCATCACAGGTGCTAAAAGAGATTAATAATAAGCTGTAATTTGTTGACAATCGGGCGTTAGACTTTTTGATTAGCTAGGCGGATACAACTCAAACAAAATTTTTTGTAGAGGGTTATTTTTTCAATATGATTAGGTGTTTATTTGCTACCATTTTCAAATTATAAGGTCGTTGAGATAGGTTCAAGGATCGGCTCGGGATTTTGCGGAAAGCTCCTTTGTGGTTTCGGAGCAGAGGTTATCTTAGTTGAGAATTCGGGCCATAATCATTTGCGCCGACTAGGGCCGTTTCCAAATAACCCCGATCCCGAAAAAAGTGGTTTGTTTGGTTACCTCCATGCGGGTAAAAAAAGTGTATTTGTGGAACAGGACCATCACAAAGAACTAGAAAAATTGGTTTATTCTGCGGATATCCTCATATTTGGTGCCAGTAACACCTATTGTGCGGAACAATCCGAGTTATTTCACCGGTTGAGTCAGTTGCATGATGGACTGATTGCAGTTCACATTAGTCCGTACGGAACGAGCGGTCCTTACAGTCAATATTCGGGGAGTGAGCTGACCTCTAACGCGCTTTCTGGTATCACTCAGCGTATGGGTGAGCCAGATAGGCCTCCTTTAACTATGCCCCTAGCGCAAGCAGGTTTTCAAGCTGGGTATGCAGGTGCTTCGGGCGCAGCCTGCGCGCTTATTCAGAGAAAAAGCGTTCATTTCGGGGATATCGTTGAGGTATCAGAGGCCGAGGCGATGGCTACCGTGCATGCTGGGTACGCTGTGACGCGTTTTCAGCGTGCTGGTATCTTGGATAAGAGAGCGGGACATCGTTTGTCCAACCTCCCATATCCGCAAACAGTATTGCCTTGTTCGGATGGGTTTGTGGAGCTAAACACTCCCGAAGGTTCTCAATGGAAACGGCTTCTAGAAATGATGGGGACACCAGAATGGTCGAGGGACGAGCGATATCGTAGTCGGATGAAAAACAGCAGACCTCCGATGGTAGATGAGTTAGATGCTAAGTTTATAAAGTGGCTCAGCGATTATACGAAGGAGGACTTTTACAAGTTATGTCGAGAATTTGAGGTTCCCTCAGGTCCTGTAAGGACAGTTGATGAAATCATAAAAGATGATCAATTGCTCTTTCGTGAGTTTTTTACTTCTATTGAGTTTCACGATGGTCAGAGCTATTTAGTGCCCGGGATTGGCTGCTTACTATCTAAAACCCCAGCCAAACGGGATCTGTTAGTGCCAACAAGAGAAAGTTCCTTGGCACCAATAAATTTTTCTGACGGGGAATTGCCCAAGATTGATTCTTTTACGAAGAATATAAAGAGAACAAGCTCACGTGGAGGTCCATTGCAAGGTATACGAGTGCTTGACATGGGCTGGGTTTGGGCAGGAGCAATTCCTGGTCAGATATTAGCCGACATGGGCGCTGAGGTGATAAAAGTCGAATCTCTAAAACGCATTGATTATATGCGCCTAGGACGACCGCTCATCGGCACAGAACCTGATGTCGAGCAGAACCCTTGGTTTCACGCAGTGAATAGAAATAAAAAAAGCATTGCCGTAAATTTGAAGTCCAAAGCTGGGATTGACACTCTTAAGAAGCTGGTTGGGAAGTGTGATGCAGTGATCGAGAATTTCAAGCCAGGATTCTTGGCAAAGATTGGCATGGACTATCGTTCATTGTCCAAAATTAGTCCTAGTCTAGTTATGCTCTCAATGTCTGGTGTTGGCCAGACTGGTCCGCTGAGTGATATTCCTGCCTATGCGCCTTTTTTGTCAGGATTGTCCGGTCTCGACAGCTTGGTAGGATATCCGGGCGAGGATATTTTAGGCATACAGCAACCGTATGCAGATACAAATGCGGGTGTCACAGGAGCTTTTGGGCTCATAACGGCGTTGTTACATCGAATACGATCTGGAGAAGGACAGCATGTCGACCTTGCTGAAACGGAGGCCGCCGTTTCTGTAATTGGAGAAGCTTTCCTTCATTATTCAATGACTGATAAAGTCATAAAACCGGAGGGTAATTTTCGAGAGGGATATGGACCTTGCGGGCACTACCCCGCGAAAGGCGAGGATGCATGGATTGCCATAGCCATTGAAACTGAAAAGCAATGGGTCAGTCTTTGTGCAGTGCTTGGGAAACCAGATCTTGCTGCTCATCCGTCATTTCAAAATAAGCATCTTCGGAAGCAGAATCGAGTCGATCTCGATCAAAAACTTGCCCAGCTAACGGAGTTGCATGATAAATACAAATTGTTTCATGCATTGCAGTCCGAGGACATCTCTGCGATGCCATTATTGGGGCCGAGTGAGGTCGTAAAGGATCCTCATTTTGTCCAAAGAGGCACTTTTATCAACGTCGATCATCCAGTGCTTGGGAAAGAGGTTATATTTGGTCCTATGTGGAGGCAGACAACGAACCGAATGGACAATTGGAGACATGCTCCTTTGCTGGGTCAACATACCTCTGACGTATTGTCGAACGTCCTTGGAATGAGCCAAGATGAGATTCAAAAATTGGTTTCAGAAGAGGCATTAGTGTGAAGCCTGGCTTGGGTCCATTAGGTGGTTGCCGAGTAGTAGACTTCACGTGGGCGGCTATGGGACCTTATGCGGGATACCTTCTGGCAGCGCTCGGCGCTGAAGTCATTCAGGTCTCCCGTCCGCTCAAGAACTCAACGTCTACAACCGCAGCAATTACACAATTTTTCGATGTTGGCAAAACGTGTGTGAAAATCAACGTAAAGGATGATGATGGGAAGAAGATTTTAATTGATCTCATAAGCAAATCAGATGTTTTTTTAGAGAATTTCCGGCCGGGTGTGGTAGAGGGGTTGGGACTCGATTTTGATACCCTGACAAAAACAAATTCTGAGTTGGT
>NZJL01000084.1 GCA_002692165.1 Porticoccaceae bacterium | reverse complement strand
TTTGCTCCATTGGGAGATGGAGGCGCATTCGTAGAGTCTGGGTCCAGTTCTCTTGGTGGACGTTTACCTATTAACACTTCGGGGGGGCTTCAATCAAAAGGTCATCCGATCGGTGCAACTGGTCTTGGGCAAATACATGAACTTACGGTTCAGTTGAGAGGCGAGGCAGGTAAGCGTCAGGTCGATGGAGCAAAAATTGGTATTGCAGAGAATGGCGGTGGCCTCTATGGAATAGAGGAGGCCGCGGTTGCTGTAACTATTTTGGGTGCTGATAAATAAATTTTTTTTTGTGATAAACTGCTGCTCTGTTTGTTATCTGTGTGTAACCTGACTCACTTTAAGTGCTTGCCATTGACATTTAGTGGCATCGAGTTCGAAGTAAAAAGTCCCCAATAGCAAGATTTCCACTAGCATGATTCACTCAGAGGAATTATTACTTGGAAAATTCCAACCAGTTGCCGGAGTTGAACGGAAAGGAGAGAATACTTGAGGCCTCGGCGAAGTGTTAATAGGTAAACGTCCACCAAGAGAACTGGACCCAGACTCTACGAATGCGCCTCCATCTCCCAATGGAGCAAACATTAGGTTTTCAATCTGCTGGATTTCGGCAAAAGCGGTCGCATCATGCACCTCTGCAAAAGAAATTTCGTCTGGCCCCACGGATGCTTTTTCATATGCTTCCTTGGCAGCCAAATGACCAATATGATTGCGAAACTCAGTTGGTGGTCTTTCTATTCCGGTCGTGACGTGTGAACTCAATATCTTCACTGGTCGCACACCAGGCAACTCTTTAAGAACGCTCTCGGCGCAAATAACAGCCGCCGCTGCCCCATCACTCACAGGTGCGCACATTGGCAAGGTGTACGGCCAAACTATTGTAGGCGAGTTTAGAACCTCTTCAACACTCATCGGTTTCTGATATTGTGCCAATGGGTTCAAAGAGGAATGCGTATGATTTTTAGCTGATGCAATTGCCAGCTGACGTTGTGTCGTGCCAAATTCGGCCATGTGGGCCTTAGCAAATGCGGCATAAACATCCATGAAAAAAGATCTATTTGTCTGTTCCTGTATGCCACTCGGCGCTGAAAGGCTCTCCCCCAGAGATAGCAGCCGTTGCATTCCAACGGCAGCATCATGAACGTCCCACGCCCCGTCAAAAATGCTAAACATCAGTTTTTTATCCGGTACAACCATCTTGTCCACACCAACAGCTAATACAACATCGGCCGACCCTGCTCGGATGTAATTAAGAGCCAAATTAAGCGCCGTTGCACTTGAGGCACAAGCATTTTCGACATTAATGATGGGTATACCCTCCAATCCTAGAGGCCTCAAAGCTATTTGACCTCTAACCATCAATTGCCCCTCTAGCGCACCTTGGACCGTGTTAGCAAAGAAGGCCGCCTTAATCCGTTCAGGGTTTATAGCGCAATCTCGCATCGCTGCACAAACAGCTTTTGAGGTAAGCGACTTCACCGATTCGTCAGGAAATCTTCCGAATTTGGTAATACCTATGCCGGCAATGTAAGCATCAGTCATATCCAATCTCGACTCTGATCAGGACTCAAGGATCGTGCTGTGAACCGTTACGGCACCCGATCGGAGCGACTTCAATCGCGAATATTCTGGCGACTCCCAGAATGCCCTCAATTTCTCGGTGTCACTCCACTTAGTTAGCACGATCGGACCCTCAATCGCATCGCCTTCCAAACTGCCCGAGGCACGACCCGCAGCCAAATACTCACCGCCGTATTTTTCCAACAGAGGCCTAGCCTTTTCAGCGTACTNAAGGAACTTAGTNTTGTCGTTAATCTTTANTGTCGTGAGATGGTAGGTCGGCATAATTTTTTCCTGGNAAAGTTGNANTCTTTTTATCAGTATGCACTTTCAAGAAGTTCGATTACCACTTCAGGAGACGTCACAGGGCGAGGATTTGTTGCAACAATAAGATCTTGAATCGCGTCATCNGCNAGNGCGCGAAAATCNCTNTTTTCAACACCNACATCTCNCAACCTAAANGGAAGNTNCAAATCTTCGGTNAGCTGTTGAATTGAATCTGCNGCCAGATCAGCGGCNATATCTGCGTCTGTATTNGAATCACANANCCCAAGAATTTNAGCAATCCANGCNAGTCGNTCNTTNGCANATTCCTTNTTGAACCNCATNGTNTTATGCATCATNACGCAGGAAGTAATNCCATGNGGAACATTACANCGNGCNCCAAGCTGATGACCAGTNCCNTGACTNAAACCNAGNGTGACNTTNGCCAGCCCGCTCACCGACATCCANGANGCNAGNTGACATTGTANNCGGGCNGTCAAATCATCTGGATTNTTTTTGCNCTCTNTCAAAGAGGCATGAAGCATNTGGAGCGAATGACANGCAAGNGCATCGGTAAAAGGATGCGCNGTTGTCGAGCAAATAGCCTCGACCGCATGATCCACNGANCGCATGCCGCTGGACAACCACAACCACTCGGGAGTCTCCATCGTCAACTGTGGATCTAGGAAAACCACTTTAGCTGTTAGACATTTGTCTATGTAGAGATCTTTTACCTTTCTCACCTCGTCTGTGACGCCAATGAAGTGAGTATATTCTCCGGCAGAGAGTGTAGTGGGTATTGCAATCAGAGGAACGACATTCGATCCATCGATAGACGGAATTTCGATCTTATCCGGATACTCGAATTTAATCATGAGTCTATCAAAATCGCTCGTATCATTGATGTTCTCTGCAAGACCCATCACCACAGCTTTTGCGGTATCATTCGGACTCCCACCACCAAAACTAATAACTGCATCGATGCCCTCTTGACGCGCCATCTTTACACAATGCACGACGCTCTCCCTGGGCACATGCTGCTGGGTTTCATGGAAAACACTCTTTATTCGCCCTCCAGAGGCGTTGATCACCTTTTGTACAAGCTTTGTTTCGTTGAAAAGCGTTTTTCCCGTGATTAAAAGTGCTTTTTGGATGTCATATCTAGAGAGAACTTCCTCAAGTTTATTAACACATCCCTCACCATAAAATACATCCTCAATTGGTAGTAAGGTAAAAGCACCTTCAATTTTCTTTTTTTCTGGTATTGTCATATCAGGGTTCTCCTTATTTGAATCAATCGATCGCAATCCCACCATTGATGGTGATTCTCTGACCTGTCATTTTTTTTGCCGAGGGNCTGGCAAGGAATACGATTAATGGGGCAATATCATGGGGTTCAACTACACCTAATTGCGCCTTTTCAAGTGCCCGCTTAAATAATTTCTCACTAAATCCTCCATCCATCATGCGATCAAACGAATTTGTCTCCACTACTATCGAAGGGGTCAGCACATGGACGCGAATCCCAGATCTTGCAGCCTCAACAGCTAGCGTTCTGCTGAACATGTCAATCGCAGCCATAATCGCCCCATGAACGGTCTCACCGACGGTTGGTATTTTTGCCGCATCAGATGCGATATTAATTATCACTCCATCTCCAAGTGCGCGCATGCATTGATAGACCGCATGGCAACACCGAAAAACACTGCCCAAATGCACGTCAATGAGCGAATTCAACTTCGACATTTCGAATTCGGAAAAGAGGGTTGCAGGCATGTTTCCGGGTACAGCATTTAAAAACAAATCAATTCTTCCCTCAGCTTTGTGAACCATTGATTCAGCAGTTTCGGTGTGGCTTGCATCTCCTGCGTCAAAGATAACATTACATCGAGGTGCGCTCTTGTGCAAAAGATCGGTAGCGGCGAAGCCTCGTTCGGTGTCTCGACCGTTGATTATTACTTTAGAAAAACCTACTTTGGCAAGCTCTTCTGCGGCTGCGAGCCCAATCCCTGATGTCCCGCCCGCAATTAAAGCTGTCTTGCCAGCAGCCCAGTCGCCATCGATGGATGATATAGGGGAAGCAATCACACTTAACCCACGGGCGTTTCGATGGGAGAACCTGCTTTTTCGAGTTCGTCCAATAACACTGGTAATCCCATCGTAAAGGTATGCATCCCTAGCACGCTGATCAATTGATAGACNTCCATGATTTCCTGAACCGTGGCTCCATACTTNAGCGCATTTTGTATATGGATTCTAAGGCCAGGTTCGTAAAGGTGAGTGGTGGCCGCATCAATTGCAATATAGATAAATTCCTTTATTTTTGGCTCGAGGTGCCCGCGCTGCCATGGAAGTGACGAAAANTTTTGGTATATTTCTAAAAAATCAGGATCCAATGCCAACAGATCTTCCCAGAAGCCACTCCAATATCCCCTATGTTTTATGAACTCTTCTTTTATTGCCAGCTGCCTTGCTGAAAAGTTTCTATCAACCTGATCGCCTTGTCCGGCTTTGTCCATTTCATCGATCAGCACCGGCACGCCCATCGTTATCGTGTGCATTCCTAGCACACTGACTAATTGATAAACTTCCATGATTTCTTCTTTGGTTGCACCGTATTTAAATGCATTCTGGAGATGAATTCTAAGCCCGGGTTCGTAGAGATGTGTTGTGGCGACATCAATCGCTATATACATAAACTCCTTCACTTTCGGTTCGAGGGTGCCATTTTTCCATGGCGTAGCAGAAAAATTGAGGTAAATCTGGAAGAACTCGGGATCAAGAGCCAACAGCCCGTCCCAAAAGTCACTCCAGTACCCTCTCTCTTTGATAAATTCGTCTTTTAATTTTTTCCTCTCACCGCTAAATTCCATCCCCACAATCATTCCTCCAAGTTAATTTAACAATCCAAGATGGCTACCGAGGTGCCTATCTCCAGAAGCTCCTCTTCATCTGCTGGAACCAAGAGCTCAGAAACGGTTCCACCGGAGGGTGCCTCCAACTCGATAATAGCTTTATCCGCCTGCAGGTTTGCCAATACCTCACCGGCGGTAACGCTATCCCCCTCAGATACCAACCACTCGTCCAATGTCACCTCCTCCGTTGTGAGGCCCATCTGCGGTATTTTTACTGTAATTCTTTTCACGCCGACACTCCTTTAGCGTCCCTTAAAATTGGCTTCTCTTTTTTCCAAGAATGCATTCATGCCTTCTTTTTGATCATCCGTAGAAAAGAGCTTAAGAAATTCTTCCAGCTGTTGCTCTAGCGCAACTTTCATGGGAGCCTCGCTCGCAACGTTAACCACAGACTTCGCAGCAGCGAGCGCAAGTGGTGGTTTCTTGGCTAACTTATCCGCTAATTCTTGAACTTTGTTATCTAACGAATTCGCTGGAACACACTCATTTGCCAAACCGCAAAGCACCGCATCCTCGCCACTAATAATCTCTCCCAACATCAAAATCTCTTTAGCCTTGAGTCGCCCCATCCAACGGGTGAGTCTAACCCCTGCCCCGGCACCGGGAATTACACCAATGTTAATTTCCGCAAGGCGAAATTTTGCATCGGTCGCGCAAATTACAAAGTCGCAGCACAAAGAGAGCTCGGTTCCACCGCCAGGGGCGTGACCTCGCACCTGAGCGATGACTGGTTTGGGAAGCGACTCAATCGCATTAAAAAACTCCAACCAAGCTTGATTGGCTTCTCTTGCCTCTTCGGGGCCATATGAGGCAAATTCATGCAGATCAGCACCGGCGGTAAACGCTTTTTCACCAGAACCTTTTATTATCAAAACGCGAATCGAGTCGTCATCTTTTGATAGTTCAAGAATCGAATTGCATTCAGCAAGGCATCTTTGATTCATTGCATTATGAAATTCGGGCCGATTGAGTGTTAGTACCCCTATCGAGTTAGTAACATCAAACGTGATAGTGTCAAATTTATTCATCAACTCAGCTCATCATATTTCTTGCACCGGATACGATTTTCTCCGCATTCGGCAGGTACACCTTTTCTAGAGATGGGGCAAAAGGAGAAGGAGCAAAAGGTGGAGTAAGCCTCAAAGGCGCGCTTTTCAGAAGTTTAGGCTCAGTTTCAATCACTTGCGCAATAATTTCCGCTCCAATGCCGCACGGAGACATCGCCTCATGAACAACTATCAATCGTCTCGTTCGAGAGAGCGATTCAAGAATTGTGTCGATATCGAGGGGACTTACTGTTCTTGGATCAACAACTTCCGCCTCGATGCCTTCTTCTGAAAGCACTTTTGATGCTGTGAGCGCCTGACGCACCATGGCCCCGACCGCAACAATGGTTATGTCCCTCCCGTCACGCTTGATTTCAGCTTTTCCCAAGGGAATAAGGAACTCATCATTCTCCTGCGGCACCGCCTCTCTAGAGCCGATGAGACTCTTACACATAAGGCATAGTACGAAGTTGTCGTCCCTGATAGAGGATTTTAATAATCCTAGCGCATCTTTTGCGCTTGACGGCATAACCACTTTTAAACCCGGCACATGGGAGAACCAGGCGGCAAGGCTCTGAGAATGCTGCGGCCCAGCATTTAATCCCCCCGAACCAAATGTGTACAAAGTCACGGGAACCTTGACCTGTCCNCCCAGCATGTAACGCAGCTTTGCAGCCTGATTAACGATAGGGTCCATACANGCAGTCAAGAAATCCTCAAATCCAATCTCAACTATGGGTCTGAGCCCTGTCATGGCAGCGCCGACAGCGAGCGAGGTAAAACCAGCCTCAGCGATGGGCGTATCGCGAACTCGGTCAGGTCCGAACTCAGAAAAAAGTCCTTTTGTCTGCGCAAAAATGCCACCAGATTCACCCACATCTTCGCCAATGAGCACAACATCCTCATTACGGGTCATTTCCTCGCGAAACGCCCTAGTGACGGCGCTGTAGTATTTCAGCGGTTTGTCTTTTCTATCGGTATCTTTTGTCTGGCTCAAGAGAGAACATCCTCCATCATCAATGCTGCGGAGGGCTCTTCAGATGAGAGAGCAAATTTCACCGCCTGATCGACGAGAGCAAGCGCTTTTTCCTTTGAAGATAAAAGATCATCAGGCGACAATTCGAAAGTTTCAGCGAGATCGGTCTCATATCGCTGGATAGGATCAATCCTATTCTCTGGGTCAAGTTCACTCCGGTCGAGATAATTCATTGGATCACCCTCATAATGACCATGCCATCTATGAGTCTTTGCCTCAATCAAGACAGGACCCATGCCTTGCCTGACCTTCGATGCAGCTTGCAGCACCGAAGAATAAACTTCCATCACGTCCGACCCGTCTATAGTGATACCCTCAAAACCATAACCCTTCGCCCTGACGGAGACATTTGGAACAGACACATGCACATCAAATGGGGACAATTCCGCATAACGATTACACTCGCAGAAAAATATCACCGGCAGTTTCCATAGCGCCGCGATATTCATAGCCTCATGAACCGGGCCAGCGCCGCTTGCACCCTCCCCAAAGAATGCTAGCGCAATTTGACCTGTTTTTTTTACTTGTGCAGTGTATGCAGCCCCACAAGCGAGGGGCGCGGATTGCCCAACGATCCCGTTAGCGCCAAGCACCCCAACGGACACATCTGCTATGTGCATTGAGCCACCTCGACCCTTGGAGTAGCCCGCCTCTTTGCCTGCAAGCTCGGCCATCATGGCTTTCGCATCTGCTCCTTTTGCCAAGCAGTGTCCGTGACCACGATGGGTGGAGGTGATGAAGTCGTCGCGGTTAAGGGCCAGGCATGCTCCAACAGCACACGCCTCCTGGCCGACGGACAAATGAATAAAACCCGGGAGCGTGCCATCTCTGTATAATTCGGATGCCTTCAATTCAAAAAGACGAATTTCCCAAAGTTTGCAGTGAATCTCCAAGGCTTTGGCTTTCGAAATTTCAATCATCTCGCTCTTCCCTATCAAATACAGGGCCTTGATCCATGCCTTTTCTAAGGAGGTATTTTTGCACCTTCTGATTTGGGGTTTTGGGCAGAGACTCACGAAATTCTACATATCGAGGAACCCAAAATTTAGGCATTCTGTTTTCGCATAAATCCCAAATATCCTCCGCCGTTAACGCTGTTCCTGCCGCCGGAACTACCACCATCTTAACATCATCCTCCCCAAGGTCCGAAGGCTCAGCTATAGCGGCGCATTCAGCAACACGGTCATCCGCATTCAAGACGACTTCAAGTTCAAAGGAAGAAATATTCTCACCACGACGCCGAATAGCATCTTTTTTTCTATCAACGTAGTAGAAAAAACCGTCGCTATCCAATCTGCCATTGTCTCCGGTGTGGAACCAGAGATTGCGAAAAGCGTCCAACGTTTCCGTTGACATATTGTAGTATTCCTGAATCATTGAAAATGGCTGCGCTGGTCTGACCACAATTTCTCCGACAACTCCAGCAGGTTGAATATTGTCTTCATCGTCAACAATGGCGACATGATAAGACGAGGTGTTTGCTCGACCGCAGGACCCCCTTGCAGGCTCCTCCTCCAGCGGAGTATAGGTCACGATGCCTGTTTCTGTGGCGCCGTATACTTCAACAATTCGGCAGTTGAATCGAGTCTCAAATGTCTCATTTCTTTGGCCAATGTAAAAAAGGCGAGCTGGAACATCTTTGTCGTCCTCCCTTTCGGGTTGCTTGAGCAACATTGGAACCATTGCAAAGATCCCGTGAACCACGGATGAGTTATATTTCCTTACGTCATCCCAGAATCTTGATATGGACAGATTCTTAACGAACGCTATTTCGGTCCCCACTATGAATGTGGGGATCACGCCAAGCCAGGTAGCGATGGCGTGAAACATAGGGAGCGGAGTGAATAATCTGTCATTCATATCGAATTGACATGCTGTGATCCAATCCATTGCAAAACTAATCACGTGGCAGTTAGTGGCAAGTACTCCCTTGGAAGGGCCAGTTGTGCCCGATGTAAACGATATCGCTAAGGGGTCAGTGTGACGGATCTCGACAGACGGCTCCAAAGCGCTGCCGATCAGAAAGTTTTCAAATTCACTTACAGTGCAGTGGCCTGCAAGCAAAGCGAGATCCGATTCCGTTTCCGCATCCTGATATAATATTACCTCCTGAAGCTGAGGCAATTCACTTATGACATCCCCGACTCTCGAGGCAAGACTGACGTCCACGATAAGGTGCGTAACATCAGCTTTGTTCAACTGATACTGGAGAATATCGCCCTTATAATCTGTATTTATCGGGACGTAAATGACTCCTAGTTTCGATGCTGCGATCCATGAATGAACAAATGCAATGCTGTTGTGCATCATGATGCCTAACTTACCACCCTTTTTTAGGCCTTTCTCGGCAAGCCTATTGGCACAGCAATTTGTGAGGTCATTAAATTCTGAATAGGTCAGGGTGTTATCGGGGCTGCGAATAAAGGTTTTGTGCGGGCAGAGGTTTACAGCCCTTCTAAAGAGAAAAGGCACTGTTTTCTCAGTGATTGGGATGTCTTGTTTTTCGCCCATTGCGAGTCCTACCCTAGATTTCTAGCAGCCCAGCTCTCGGGCTATGAAAAGCTGCTGAATCTCGTTAGTCCCTTCGCCTATCTCCAGCATTTTCCCTTCTCGGAAAAAACGGTTCACCTTGTATTCACGCATAAATCCATACCCACCGTGGATCTGATAAGCATCCAGCGTTGCCTGAGTTGCATGTCGAGTGGCGAACAACTTCACCATAGAGGCCTCTTTGTGACAAGGCACACCACTTGCGTGAAGATTGGCAGCGTAAAGAGTAAATTGGCGCGTCGCTTCTGCGTAAGTTGCCATGTCCGCCAATTTTGCCTGGATTAGCTGATAACTCGAAATCGGATTGCCAAATGCAATTCGATCTTTGGCATATTTTAGAGACTCATCAAGGCAAGCCTGTATTAGTCCCGCAGATATGGCCCCGAAAGCAATACGTCCAAGATTAAGGCCATCAAGCGCTTGTTTGAGNCCTGCGCCCTCAGTCCCCATTAAGTTGCCNCCAGNCACACGGCAATCCTCAAACACCAATTCCCTGTTATCCATCCCGAACCAAGCCATCTTGTCCCAAGACTGGCCCAACTTAAATCCCGGAGTGTCCTGGGGAATACAAAAACTGGAGATAGCTTTCTTGCCATTTGGTTTCTCGCCGGTGGCAGCCATCAGGACAAGACCATCGCTGATATCTGTACCCGCATTGGAGATGAATGTTTTCGTGCCGTTGATAACCCAATCATCACCATCTTTATTCGCTTTCGTAATCATACCACCGGCATCTGACCCGGCACCCGGCTCCGTCAAGCCATAAGCACCCAGTTTCTCCCCAGTCGCAAAGATTGGGAGGTATTTGTCCTTAAGCTCTTGACTCGCAAATCTAGCGTAGATGTTAGCAACCAACACATGCACCTGCCATATCAGGGCGAATGTGTTAGATACTCTGGACACCTCCTCCAGTGCCAAAATATATGTCACGGGATCCAGGTCTGAACCGCCATGTTCCTCTGAAATCAACATGCCGGCCATTCCAAGATCAGACCATTTNTTCCAAAGCTCATAGGGAAATTCGTGATCCTTATCCATCTTCTCCTGTGCGGGTTCGATTTCTTCGATCGAAAATTCACGACTCATTCGTTGGATTTGGGACTGTTCAGGGGTTAGCTCGTAATTCATAGTTTTCATTCCTACCTAACGATCGCTCAATAAAACAAACCTCGCCTCTTTTTTCAACTCTTTTTACTACCGATAATTNAAATAATTAGTTTTTTAACGCCATTAACAAGAAAACTTGACAACCTAATTTACTCTCGTGTAATTTTGTTAGTTGATCGCTCGTCCAAGTTGGAAACGAATAGAGGGGCAGGTGCATAAGACACCAGCCAAGTTTTGAGGCTGCACCAATATTCGACAAGCAGTCAGCGAGTGATTGACACTTAACAGACCTGAGCCCAAAGACGCCGTTTTGCTCGGCCATCTACAGGAGCTTTGGCATGATCAAAACAGAGGGGATTGAAATGACCAAACCGTATTATAGCCATTCAATGGTGGCTGCACTTTTCACTGTGGCAGTGTCCGCCGTATTTTCCTCAGCGGGATATGCTCAACAGGAAGCAGCCTCTGCTCAATCGATTGAAGAGGTAATTGTTACCTCCCGATACAGAGAAGAATCGCTTCAAGAGGTTCCAGACACAATCGTTGCGCTCGATACTCTAGAGATTGAGCAGAAAGGTATCTCGGACTTGATCGATCTCACTAAGTCGATCCCCAACATGGATTATGAAAGTGTTCTCCATTTGGGATCAGTTTTTATAAATATGAGAGGAATTCATACTCAGCGTGGGGCTGAGCCGGGCGTTTCAATCTACATAGACGGCATTCAAGCGACAGCCGCATTACAGTTGTCTCAAGAACTCTTCGACATCGAGAGCATCGAGGTCCTAAAAGGCCCCCAAGGAGCTCTCTATGGCAGAAGCGCGATTGCAGGTGCTATCAATGTTGTTACGAAAAAACCGGGCGACGAAATTGAAAATGTAATTAAAGTTGGTATAGGTGATGGAGGACATAAAAGTGTGAATTTTAAGTCATCTGGACCTATTTCCCCAGGTATTCTCTCATACTCCATCTTCGGTGGAACCATGGAGTATGACGGCGGGATTATGAACAATTATCTTAATCAAGAGGTGGATTTTAGAGAAAATGATACCTTTAGAGGAAGGTTAGTTTGGACTCCAAATGATCAACTTGAAATTGACGTTTTTGCCAATAAAGATGATCTCTATGCTGGGACCTACCACTTTTCGACCGTGGTAGACTCAAATGGAGTCGCTATATTTGGGGACGCAAGTAGATATGATTATCCAATTCAGGCGGAATCTCTGACAACAGGCGACAGAGAGTTCGAAGAGATAGCAATGAATATGACTTATGAACCAAGCTTTGGCGGCACCATTAAGTACAGCTTTGCCATGCATGACCTAGAAGAACACTATGGTATGCCCGGAACTGCTGCTGGAGGCAATATTGACCCAAGATATGGAACAGGGAATTATGACATGCTTCCTTTCTATGCAGTTCATAATTCGCAATCCTATTGGCGTGAAGGAATGCTAAATGAAATTAGATATATTTCAGACTCCGATGAACCTATTCGATACGTTATCGGGGCACAGCTAGTTAACCAGGAATATGATGACGTTTTGCCGATATATTTTGGCGCTCAATGGTTTGCGGGAACAATCCAAGGAAATGCTGCTAATGGCTTACCATTAGATTCCGGCTTTGACGGCAGCGAGGACCTTGACTTTTTATACGTTGAGGTGGGTAAAACTCGCAGAGAAATTGACGCACTCGGGCTCTACTTGCAGGTAGCCTGGGATGTTACCCCATCAACAGAGATAACACTTGCTTACCGCTATGACGAGGACAAGCGAGACAAATTGGACAAGGATTCTCTTGCTTACGATAAGACTACGTTTACCGGAAGTATGCCTAAATTCTCGATTGCACATACCTTAAGTGAAGAGAGCATGGTCTATGCAACCGCATCAAAAGGATGGCGCAGTGGTGGCTTCAATAAGATACGGGTGCAAGAAGATACAACAGATTTCTCCATAATCTACGACGAAGAGGAATTATGGAGTTATGAAATTGGTTACAAATCAACATTTAATAACGGCTCAGGAAAGTTCAATATCGCAGTCTTTGCTCAGGACGTTGAAAATCACCAAGCCTTCGGATTTCAACCCTGTTGCGCCCTTCAAGTTGTCTTTAACATCCCAGAGGGTGAGGTCAACGGAATAGAATTTGATCTAAGTCAGTCTTTTGATAATGGGCTGGAACTTGGGATGTCTGCAGGCTTTCTCGACTCCAAAATCACGAAGTTTGATGGTATAGAGGCAGGCTTTGAACGCGAAATGACGGCGGCAACTGGAGAGCCAGTGGTTGGCGCAAAGTTTCCTAATGTCGACCACCGCCAGGTCAATCTATATGCCCAGTATTCAGGCACAACTGATTTGGGTGATTTGATAGGCAGAGTCGACCTCGGCATGAATGGCGACAAGCAATGGTTTATTGTCGATGGTCAAAATGAGGAAGGCTCCAGAACGTTTATCAATGCTAGTTTTATTCTCACTAATGATGATTGGGAGTTAAAACTTTGGGGCGAAAATCTTACCGATGAGGATTCATGGGCAAGCTATGAGCCAGTGTCTTTGCACGGTCTGCCCCAAGACATCGCAAACTTAGCTCCGGGCCGACGATATGGTCTGACAGCAACTTATCGTTTTTGATAAAAATTAATTACACTCTCAAGGGGCCCCAACCGGGGCCCTTTTTTTTGTTAAGAAAGAAAATCATTGCACAATTTTTACTTATTAGATCTAATCTAGACCAAAATCAACCCCAACTACTAATGGTGGTAGAACGCGATGACGCGACATGGCGGATGTCTATGTGGAAGTGTCAGATTTCAGACCACAGGCGAACCAGCAAGGGTCGCCGTTTGTCACTGTCGTTATTGTCAATTGCGCACTGGCAGTGCCTTTGGCATCACCGTTGTTTTTCCGACAAAATTTATAACAATCTATTCTGGATCGTTCGACACCTACACTTATCAAACTGAAAATGATACAGATCTAAAGATCAAGAGGTGCACAGAATGTGGTACTTCTATTCTTTGGCAGCTAGATGCAGAACGCTTCAAAGGGATGACTGCAACTGCTGGCGGTACTTTTGATCCNCCGATGCCTTGGACACAAGTGGANGTTGAATTTTTTACNCGAAGNAAAGCTCCGTTTTGTTCAATTAACGCTGAGGAAAGCTTCGNNGAATCGCCNCATTATAAACCGNTNATTTCCGAGGACAGCCGGCTAGATGGGAGTTAGTTAACTTCGCAAGANATCAGANACCGATCTTCTGATGATGCTTAGGNTTTCTCATCCGCAGGAACTCAATTGCACATGAGGCAAAAATATCGTTTCTATCACCTGCAACCATGTGAGCTGCATTATCGATTTTCGCGAATTCTGCATGAGCGACAGTCGCCAAAAAATCTTCAACCTCATCATCCGTTAAAACATTGCTCATAGCGCCTTGAACAAGCAGAGTAGGAGCTGATACGTTCTCGGCAAACACTCGCCGATTGCGCTTATACCTCTCATTGATCTCATCATCACGAGTATCTAAAAACGCAGGGTCCCAATGCCAGTAGTAGCGTCCATCTTCTTTTTTTCTAAGGTTTTTTTCAAGGCCACTATTATCAGGTGGTTTCTTCCGATGGGGTAAATACTCCGATACGGCCTTGGCCGCATCATCTAAGCTTGCGTAACCATTATTGCCAGATCTCATAAAATCAACAATCTCTTGCGCACCAGAGGCGTTTGGATAAATCCCAATGTCCACCATCACCAATGCCCAGCAAAGACTTTTAGTTGACTCATCTCCGGCGATGGATATCCCCAAAATTCCCCCCAAAGACGCACCGACTATTGCAGCGGGTTTTCCCAGCTGATTTATTATAGTTTTCACGTCATCTACCAAGCTAACCAGCGAATAATCTCCATCTGAATGCCAGTCGCTGTCGCCGTGACCCCTTGTATCTAAGGCAACGGTCCAGAATCCGGCCTGACCAAGCTTTTCGCCCGCTCGTTTCCAAGCGTGTCTCGTTTGGCCGCCTCCGGGGAGCAAAATGACAAGCGGGTCTTCGTCTTTCCCCCAAACGCTTGCGGCAATGCGAAGCCCTGATTCAACCGTAAAAATCATAAAGGTAAGCTCCAAATGACATAATTGAAGGAGGAGTAAATTGTCGCTTAAAGATAAAAGTTTTCATTAAAATGCGTAGCCGTTTTAATTGACGACTGGAGAAATATAGACGCATCTTTGCATCTTCGCATCTTCAAAAATTCACGTCAAAAAACGCAGAATATCTCATTGTTCGAGAAAAGGGGTTTTTGGCCCAAGCCAAGTCTTTGCAGACAGGTTTTTTAAGCCGCTGCTGATTTTTTATTCTCCGCTGGAATACCTTTTTCCTTGCCGAGGCTTTTGAAGAATGCATTCAATTCTTCATCATCCTTTGCCTCGAGTACTTTATCGACCCACTTGTAAAAATTTTGATTTCCATTCTCATTGAGACCAAACGTCAGCTCTTTCAGCCCGCCACCCATCAATGACTTGACTTGAGATCTGCCCATATTATAGTCCTCCTGACCCACTATCTCCTCAAGCAGATCGAACTGTGCCGTCGCATTAGCGATTCCCTCAGGATCAGTCGGTGGTGTCTCCATCAAATAGTATTGGGTGGTAAAGTGCTCGTTAACATCGTCTCCTGGGTATAACACCGAGAGCATAACTCCGCGGTGACCAGGAGCACCTTCATCACTCCCTTCAAGATCCCGATCTCCGCCGAGAAAAGATGCTATAGAGGCATGCGGAAAGATGGTCCAAACACCATATAGCAACGTCTGCATATCCCAATCATCCTCTGGTTTGTCAACTAAATCAGACATGTAACCGAGCACAGCCCTAACTTTGTCTTTAGATAGCGATACCGTACAAACCCGTTGGTGAGGCCCCCAGGAATAATAGAGGGGTCTGTTAGACACCTTTGGGCCAAAGGTGTTTTTGTGGAGTATTGGTACATGATAGATATCCAAGTATCCGTCATAACCGGCCTTCCAATTTGGGCCCGAGATCGTTCTCTGGGCGAAGAGAGACCAATTTTCAAAACCGAAATTAGCGATCATTTTGTCATAGTCTGAAATGAAAACATCAAAGTCGATTTTGGAATCCGGATTGAGGATCCCCCATATAACCCCCGCCCTTTCATACACTGGAAATGAAATTAGGTTGAAGCAATTTTTGTCAATCTCGCCGAAATCATGAGATGAGGCAACACCAATCAATTTACCCTCATTGCTGTAAGTCCACCCATGGTATGGGCAAGTAAATCTTTTTGCATTGCCTGACTTTTCCGATGAGATCAGGGCTCCGCGGTGAGCACAGGTGTTCAAATGACCCTTTACCGAGCCATCTGCTGTGCGAGTCAATATGATAGGAGTTCCGACGATTTCCATAGTTTTAAAGTCGCCAGCATTTGCAATCTCAGCGCTGGGGCCCAAAACAATAGGCAACCGCTTGAAAATCAGATCTTTCTCTTGTTGATTTCTGGTTTTGTCGAAGTATACCGACGCAGGAAGCTTATAAAAGTCATCCGCTTTTGCAATTGTTTTGGCGTGCCCATGACTGAGAACGTCTCTCGCCATTCTAACTAACGTCTCTCT
>NZJL01000083.1 GCA_002692165.1 Porticoccaceae bacterium | reverse complement strand
CGTTATCTCAAACATACATCTGCCTCAACGCATTAATACCAACTCGCTTCCAACACTAATTGCATCACCATCAGAAACTTTGATTTCAATTATCGTGCCCGACCGCGGCGCTGCAACAGCTGTCTCCATTTTCATTGCCTCGACGATCAATAGTGTCGCTCCCTCAGCAACCTCTTGGCCTATTCCCACTGAGATACTTACCACGGTTCCTGCTAACGCTGCTCTCACCAGTTCTCCGCGCTTCGCCGCGGTTCCATAAGTTTTTTCCTGCGCTGTTTCGCTAATCAGGACGTCCCCTTTTAGTGGAGAAATTGCCGTTATATCTCCGCCATCAGTAACTTTAACCACGTAGGATTTGCCTTCAACCTCGACAGTGTAAACGTTTGCAAGGCCAGACTGAGTTTTAGCGTTTAACGCACCCGTGGGCGCTGGTTCGAAAATATTAGGATCATCAAAGTGCTTAAAGAACTTCAATGCCACCTGCGGGAAAAGGGCATAAGTGAGGACATCATCAATTTCAAACCTTCCGCTCGGAACAGCGAAACCATGCTCTTCTGATAACCGACTTAGCTCTGCGCTCAAATTGTCAAGTTCGGGTTCAATCTCGTCTGCGGGACGGACCGTTATAGGACTTTCATTTTCATGCAATACTTTAGCTTGCAATTCCTTACAAACTGGCGCCGGTGTGGACCCATATTCCCCTCGGAGTATCCCCGCGGTCTCTTTACTAATTGATTTGTAGCGCTCGCCTGTCAAAACATTTATAACCGCCTGAGTCCCAACTATCTGAGAGGTGGGCGTAACAAGAGGGATAAAGCCTAAGTCCTCTCGAACTCTAGGGATCTCCTCCAGCACTAAGTCAAATTTATCGATGGCCCCTTGTTCTTTTAATTGGCTCTCCATGTTAGTTAACATTCCTCCCGGAACCTGAGCAACCAAAATCCGCGAGTCGACTCCTCGCAAAGAACCCTCGAAATCAGTATACCTTTGGCGAACCTCACGAAAATAAGCTGCAATGGATTCGAGTTTGTTGATATCGAGGCCGGTGTCCCGCACTTGCCCCTTAAAAATTGATACAACGGACTCTGTGGCAGAGTGGCCATAAGTCATCGACATCGAAGATATGGCTGTGTCAACATTGTCTATTCCAGCTTCCACACACTTTAATATTGTGGACGTCGAAAGCCCGGTCGTTGCGTGAGCGTGCACTTGAATAGGGATTCCAATAGATTGTTTCAAACGCGTAACCAAANCAAAGCCAAAGTAAGGCGTCAACAGGCCCGCCATATCTTTAATGCAGATTGAATCAGCACCAGCATCTTCAATCCGGCGCGCCAAATCAACCCATGTATCTAGTGTGTGAATGGGGCTCACTGTAAAAGACAATGTTCCTTGTGCATGCTTTCCTACTCGCTTTATCGCTCGCAAGGCCGTTTCTAGATTTCTCAAATCATTCATCGCATCAAAAACCCGAAAAACATCGATGCCATTGTATGCCGCACGCTCCACGAATTTTGCCACCACATCATCTGCGTAGTGCCTATAGCCCAAGATATTTTGACCCCGGAACAACATCTGCTGAGGCGTGTTAGGCATTGCTTTTTTTATTTCGCGGATGCGATCCCAAGGATCCTCGCCTAAGAAACGAATACAAGCGTCGAAAGTAGCACCGCCCCAAGATTCCATGGACCAATAGCCAATCTCATCAAGCTTCTCGGCAATGGGTAACATGTCATCGATACGCATACGGGTTGCAAAAAGCGACTGATGAGCGTCTCTGAGTACCACTTCAGTAATTCCTAATGGCGCGGTATTTTCAGACATAAAAGCTCCTTTATTTCTCGGCTAAGGATTGGGTTCTCTGACTTACTTGTCGTCAAAGTATCGGTCTAATGCGGCCTGAATGATGCGAACTGTTCTTGGTTCTACAGAGGAATTTTTTTGACGCTTTGGATTATCTGCCAACTCATGCGGAGGATCCAACGATAGTACCCAATTCGCAACGGCTGATGACATTAATGAAGTCATCAAGACTAAAATTGATAAAAAAAGAAACACGGTACCCAGACCGACAACCATTAGTTGCAGGCCTTGTTCAACAAGCGTTATGTGCATTGCATGTCTCGCTGAGATTCAACAAGTGGTGGCCTATTTGGCTTGAAGTAAACTACATGAATCGGAAAAACGGCGAAAACGATGATACCAAGAAGGGCTTCGAAGGTGCAAATCCAGTCCAAATTAAATCCAAAAGCGGGTAGTTTAAATTTTTAGCTTTGCTTTGAGAGTGGCTAAAACTACAATCGGTGCTCCTTTACGCAAATGAGAAAACGATGACAATCAGCTCAATCCTTGAAAGTCGGCTTGGAGAAGCTATGCGATCTTTGGATTTACCCACAGATTGCTCTCCTGTGCTCAAACCAAGTACAAACCCCAAATTCGGTGACTATCAGGCTAACGGCGTTATGGCTGCCGCAAAGCTACTGGGAAAAAATCCGCATCAGTTGGCTAAAAGCATTTTAGATAAGGCTGACTTAGCAGGTATTGCTTGTAAAACAGACATTGCTGGGCCGGGATTTATCAATATAGAAATCGATACCAATTTTCTAGATGAATTACTTAATCATGATGAAACTGAAACTTTGAGGCAGCAAGATAACGAAACAGTTGTGATTGACTACTCGGCTCCTAACCTTGCGAAAGAAATGCACGTCGGACACCTTCGGTCAACAATCATCGGGGATTGCATAGCACGCGTTTTAGAATATCGGGGCAATACCGTGATAAGGCAAAACCATATGGGCGACTGGGGTACGCAATTTGGCATGCTGGTGGCAGAGCTTGAGAGTCATTTGGGTGCAGGTGAAAAAGCGGAACTCGCACTTACGGATCTAGAGTCTTTCTACCAGAAGGCAAAAAAACATTTCGATGAAGACCCGGAATTTGCCGATCATGCTCGTACTTTTGTTGTCAGACTTCAATCAGGCGACCCGCATTCACGGAGGCTTTGGAAACAATTTATTGATGTATCCATCGCCCATAATCTTGAAATCTATAAACAGTTGAACGTTAGCCTGACTTTGAAAGATGTTAAACCAGAAAGTGCCTACAATGATCAACTTGAGCCAATCGTGGAAAAGCTAATGCGACTGGATATAGCGAAGGATGATCAAGGCGCCAAAGTAATATTTATAGACGCGCTAGCAAATAAAAAGGGTGAGCCCTCTGCCATGATCATCCGCAAATCAGACGGTGGCTTTCTGTATGCCACGACGGACTTGGCTGCCCTGCAATATCGCTCAAAAGATTTAAAAGCCAACCGAATTTTATACTTCATTGACGCTCGTCAATCTTTGCATATGCAACAAGTGTTTCATGCAGGGCGTCTTGCCGAGCTTGTTCCTCCAGATGTTAGTTTGGAGCACCACGCTTTTGGAACAATGATGGGACAAGATGGAAAACCCTTTAAAACCCGAACCGGAGGAACGATTAAACTTGCTCGCTTGATTGATGAAGCGATAGCACGGGCGGAAAAGCTGGTCAAATCCAAAAACTTAAGTCTGTCAGAACCGCGCGTTAAAGCAATAGCCCAAAAGGTGGCTATTGGTGCGATTAAATATGCTGACCTAAGCAAGACTCGCACGCATGATTACATCTTCGATTGGGACGGAATGATTTCGTTTGATGGCAACACAGCACCCTACTTACAATACGCATATACTCGTATAAACAGCATCTTTAAACGTGCTGATCTCGATCTGGAGGATCATTCTTCGGTCATAATTATTACTGAGGCAACGGAAAAAAAACTTGCTTTGAAGCTTTTACAATTTGAAGAAATAATAGAGCAAGTGAGCGTAGACTGTTACCCGCACGTTCTTTGCAATTACCTATATGAATTGGCTAGCGTGTTTATGTCATTCTATGAACAATGTCCGATCCTGAGGCAAGATATTTCGACGGCGAAAAAAAATAGTCGTCTTGAACTTGCAAAATTAACTGCGAACAGACTTGCCTCTGGCCTAGATCTTTTGGGCATCGAAGTCATGTCCGCCATGTAGATTATAAGGCGTTAAGTGTCTCGCAAGTTAATCACAAGATTCGTCGTAGGTTCTTTACTAAAGGTTCTACAAAAGGACCTGCCAAATCCTGAAAACCGAAAAGTTCCGGAGCCACAAGCTGCGAGGGTGCCACATTCTTGATTGCTTCAAAAATTGTCGCTGTGCGCGTAGGTTGCTCTTTTTCCAATGACTCCATGATTTCCTTAACGAATTGGCGTTTTAAACCCGCCTGAGATCAACAAAGATTATGAGGAATCGAATATTGTCTTGGATCAGTCAGAGCCTGCAGGTCCGCTTCATGACAACAGGGAAGCGTCCTGATAACCACTCGCAGTCATCATCTGAGAGAAATTTGGGTCGAGTAACCTTCAGTTCTCCTTTATAAAATTTAAAAAAAGTACTTCTACAACGTCATCACGATGGTGGCCCAGCGTGATTTGGTCGGCCCTATTTTTTTTGCGAGGCTATAAAAAGTTTCTCCGACGCAAGCAAGAACAAAGTCCACAATATGCTCTGTTTCGGCTATTTAAGTTTTAACAAAATATATGTGTCTTTTTCGATAATATGATGTTGCACTCTTTGCTGCTGCTGACGAGGCAAAATATCACCCGGAAAATCGGGTTGCTTTTGACCCAAGTTTAGTGCAACCAAAGCAAAATTGATAGGAGCTTGCCACTGAAGTCCCAATGGCATTTCCAACATCCCAAAAGAATCCTTTCCGCCCGATAAACATGCCATTACTCGATCCCCAGGATAGATCGTTCGATAGTCATTGGTCGCCTCATCCACATTTCGGCGCATTTTTTTCTGCAGCTAATTCATTTCAGGTTGCGCTTTTCTCGAGATCATCAATATGTGAATTTAGAATTTTTCCTTATTCTAAGTCTACTCTGACTTAAAACCACTCGTCGATCAATGAAAAATTTCTTGTTTTCTGGCGAACAAAAGTGAAAAAAAGATGCTTTGTAAAACCTTTGATCCCCAGCGTTTATAACTTCTCTATCCGATTTCTGATAGTATACGAGACAGCCTATTAATTGGTTAAAAATCATAGTGATTAATCATCCGCACTCATCCATTTCAGAACTAGACAAGCAATACGTCTGGCATCCTTATTCATCATTAACTGACCCCATACCCTCTTATGAAGTTACCTCCGCGGATGGTGTATACCTTCGCTTGTCTGACGGTCGATCATTGATTGATGGCATGTCGTCCTGGTGGTGCGCAATTCATGGCTACAACCATCCAGCATTAAATGCAGCTGCAAAGGGACAGATTGACCTGATGAGTCATGTGATGTTTGGAGGCATTACACATAAACCAGCTGTCGTTCTGTGCGAGAAATTAGCCTCCATCTCTCCGCCCGGTTTAAACAAAGTTTTTTTGAGTGATTCGGGATCCGTGAGCGTGGAAGTCGCGATTAAGATGGCCTGTCAGTACTGGATTTCCCTGGGTATGAGCCGTAAATCTCGGCTTTTGACCATCCAGTCTGGGTATCATGGGGACACATTTGCGGCGATGTCAGTTTGTGATCCCTTAACCGGAATGCATCATATTTTTAAAGAGGTACTGACACAACAGTTCTTCGCACCGACACCTCGCACCAAGTTTAAAGAGAAGTGGGTTGAAGAGGACATAACCGATTTCAAGAAAATACTTGAAGCACATAGTGCGGAGATCGCCGCTGTGATACTTGAACCAATTGTTCAAGGTGCCGGGGGGATGCATTTCTACTCACCCCAATATTTGATCAGGGTGAGAGAGCTATGCGACCAGTATGACGTTCTCTTGATAGCAGACGAAATTGCAACCGGTTTCGGCCGAACTGGTGAGTTGTTTGCGTGCAATTGGGCAAATATTGCTCCCGATATTATGTGTCTTGGAAAGGCACTTACTGGCGGTTATATGACCCTTGCGGCTACCCTTTGTTCTGAAAAGGTGAGTGATGGCATATGCAAGGGAGAGGCAGGATGTTTTATGCATGGTCCCACATTTATGGGCAATCCGCTTGCATGCGCGGTCGCCAATACAAGCATCGATTTATTGATGAAACAAGACTGGAAGGCAAACATTGATCGAATCCAGGATCAGTTCCAAATGAGACTAGAGCCCTTTGCAGCAATGAGCACTGTTGCTGAAGTCAGATGCTTGGGTGCTATTGGCGTCGTAGAGTTACATAAGCCGGTGGATATGCGGACGATTCAAAAGCAATTTGTAGATACTGGCATCTGGGTCAGACCGTTTGGGAAATTAGTCTACCTAATGCCACCTTTCATCATCACCAATGAGCAACTCGGGACGCTCGTTGATTCAATGTATCGGGTCCTTTCTAACTTATAACCTCTGAAAAACAATCCGGTTATCCGGTTTAACGAAAAGAAAATGCGCATCGCTCAAAGCTCTTTCCATAAATCCACCCGCGCTGTAGCTCAAGTAAAAATCCCACATCCTGACAAACTCGTCGGCATAACCCAGCGACTTAACCTCTTCAAGCCGGTTAAAAAAGCTGTTTTTCCATTGCATAAGTGTCCTCGCATAATGCGGACCAATATCCTCGAGGTCAAATAATCGCAGGTCGCTAACCCTCCTCGCGCTCTCCACTACTGCAGTCACGCTAGGAATAAAGCCGCCAGGAAAAATATATTTCTGTATAAAATCCACAGATTTCAGCGCCCGATCATATCGTTGGTCCTGAATGGTGATGGCCTGAAGCAGCATAACTCCATCCGGCTTTAGAAGACTACTACATTTTTTTAAATAGGTATCCAGGAATTGCGACCCAACTGCCTCAATCATTTCGACGGACACTAGCTTGTCAAACTCACCTTCCATATCCCTATAATCCCTTTTAAGTAAGGCTATATTGTTGGTTAGTTCCTCTTCAACAATACGTTTCTTCACATGAGCATACTGTTCGTCAGAAATAGTCGTTGTGGTGACATGACAACCATAGTTTTTTGCTGCATATATCGCAAAGCCACCCCAACCAGACCCTATTTCAACGATGCGGTCATGCTTATTGAGCTGTAGTTTTGAGCAAATAATTCTCAATTTCGCTTCTTGCGCTTGAGCTAATGTCGAGCTCTCATCTTCAAAGAAACCACAGGAGTAGGTCATTGATTCGTCTAAAAATAATTTGAAAAATTCATTACCCAGATCATAATGTGCCTTGATATTTTTGCGGCTTCGAGAAGTCGTATTGCGATTAAGCCAATGCAAAAAGCGCCTGCGCCATTGGGTCATTGATGAGACTTTGTCATCCAACGATTCAAGCACGTCACGATTACTAATCATTAAACGGACCAAACTCACTAAATCGTTGCATTGCCATTGTCCGCTTACATACGCCTCCCCAGCCCCCAAACTCCCGCCAAAGGCAACGCTCGAGTAGAAATCTCCATTATTAATGTAGACCGTTGCGCTTAAACCTCCCTCGTCTGGGGGAGAGTGTCCAAAAATAGTCGTTTCTCCTTCCTCAACAAGTGTTATCGAACCGCCCTTTATGTTCTCTAGACGGCGCCGAAAAACATTTTTCGCTTTCGCGTTTATCCAGTTTTGTCGGCGGGACCCTTGGTTTTGAGCAGTCAACGTCATATAAATGTTCCTTAGCTTTTATTGANATTGTTCGGATGCGGGTAGAATGCGACTCGTTTTATAAATAACTTGAATGCTTGCCAATAAATTGCCAAGGACACTTTTACCGTTAGGAATGGGTAGACCACAAGGCACCTATTGAGAGTCGATGAAGAGATTGGCTGAGCCTCCATATTGAGTGAAACATCGAGAAAACGTTCGTCTTCTCTAAAAGTTTGTATACGGACCAATAAACGTTCATCTGGCGTGGAAATTCTCCATTGATATGACATATTCATTGGCATAAAGGGGGAAACGTGAAATCCCTTAGCATTGGTGTGAACATGTTTCCCTTGTTCATCTGGTTTGCCCTTGAGATCGAGCACATAACAAAATTTTTCATCCCATGGCGTGTTGGTAACCTCTGCCACAATTGCCTCAAGGGTTATGCCATCCTCCTTAAATACGTAAAAGAAACTTACCGGATTGGATCTATAAAAAAAATATCTCAGGTTGGTTAATAATCTAATCGGTCCCTTGGGCCTATTCCCAGAATGCTCCTCCACCAAATCTCGTACACACTCACCCAAAGGTGTATCCTTATCGCCAAGGTGATCAGAACGCCTAAACCAGGCCAGATTAATTTTGTTGGAGGACCAGAAAGTAAAATCATCAAAAAGATGTGCTATCTCATCCAAGTCTATATAAAACATAAAGAGTTGGTACTTAAATGTATTTTCGATAGGCACGCCTCGGCTATGGCTAACTGAACCTAAATAAAGTCTACTATTTAGTGTGCTTTTTATATGACTCAGCATCGATTTCCTCTAGAAAACACTTTTTTCGCTGCACAAGCTCAAGTTAAAAGAGTTGATCGCATTCAAAGCACTCGACACGCCGTCCTCATGAAATCCATATCCCCAATAAGCACCGGCATAGAACGTCCTTCGCTGACCATTTAATTCATCGACCCTTTTTTGAGCTGAGAGCGATTCCGAGGTGAACACTGGATGACTGTATTCCATCTCTTTGACAATGTTACTCGCGTTAATTGCATTCTCATTATTCAAAGTAACGCAATATTGCGTTTTGCCCTTCAATCCTTGCAAAATATTCATATTATAGGTGAGAGCCACAGAGCCATCCCCGTCGTTGAGCATATGATAATTCCAAGCAGCCCAAGCTCTTTTGTTGTTTGGCATCAAATTATAGTCTGTATGCAATATCGCTTTATTCTTTTTATATTTTATGGCGCCCAAAATTCTTTTCTCAGCGATTGAAGGGTCCTTAAGGAGAGCCAATGCGTCATCGCTATGACAGGCCACAAAGACATAGTCGAATATCTCTTTTCCCCGATTGCTTTCGATTAATATATCGGTCTCATTACGCTCGATTTTAAAGACTTCAGTCGACAGCCTTATACGATCTTTAAAACCTTTCGTGAGCGCCTCTACGTATTGTTTCGAACCGCCTTGAATGACATGCCAAGTGGGCCGATCGCGAACATTTAGCAGGCCATGATTGCTCAGAAATACAAATAATGAACGCGCAGGGAAATCGAGTATCCTATCGTGTTGTGCGGACCAAACAGATGCCGCCATGGGTATAAGGTATAATCGACTAAAATCATCACTAAACTTCTCCTTTTCTAGGAAATGACGCAGAGTGGTTGTATCCGAATTCTCTTTGAGAAAGGTTTTCGCCGTTGTGTTAAATCGATATATTTCTATCAGAAATTTCCAGAAGGAAGGGCTTATCAAATGTCTTCGCTGCGAAAACAATGTGTTTAAGTTAGAGCCCATATACTCAAAATTAGTTGATTTACAACTGACACTAAAGCTCATCACGGACTTTTGTGAATCAACACCAAGTTCCGCCAGTAATTTAGTAAAATTAGGGTAAGTGCGATAATTGAACACGATGAAACCGGAATCGATATATTGAGGGCCGTCGGGCGTTTCTACCAAGTGAGTGTGGGTGTGCCCACCAACATGCGTGTTTCGCTCAAACATTGTTATGTCGTGCCTAGCACAAAGCTTCGACGCGATTACATTTCCGGCTATACCGCTTCCAATAACGGCGATTTTCATCTCATGATCTTCATGCTTGCGGTTCGGTCACCAAACTGAACTTCATTTTGAAACTTTTGCATGGGGGAACTGATGGATCTGATCTGATGAATAGCCCACGCTTTCCACCAAGATCAAAATTTCTTTCCAAACCAGTTCCTCAATTCTCGGTTCCCGTGACATTATCCATAGATAATCACGCTTCTCCCTTCCTATCACCGTATGAGCGTATTGTTCGTCAAGATAAATAATTCGATAATCTGCTTTGAAGGGCCAAATAAATTGCATTTCCCAAACTGCGTTCGATTGTTTGTCAACAACAAATCCTATCGGACGGTAGCTCTTTTGGTCACCCTCAAAACTTCCATCGTTAAAGGTAAACGTTGTTTCGATGGTCCCGTCATTACCAATTTGATAGGTCTCAGTGGGGTTATGAGCACCTTTCTCAAAAAATGTAGGGATTCCCCCGATAACATACCAACGCCCCATAAATCGTTGCAAATCAACGTAATCGACGTTAGAAAGAGGCGCGACTTGAGCACACCCTGACAAGGAAAAAAGCAAAACAAACACAGAAAGAGTATAAGATCTATTACTCATAGGGATAATGACCGCTGATACCTAATAGGCACAATTGATTTTACCCTTGACTCCAACTCCAGCCAGTTTCCTTTGTTATCATACTTCAAATAAATTGGTTCCCTCGGGGTTGTTAAAGTCAAAGTAATTCCATCCTCAACAGCCTTTTTATCATAGGTCACTTTCAAATGCTCACCGGAGTCAGGATTCAACAAAAACTCTGCCTTTAGCAATTCAGGCTCCCAGTATGCAAAGGTTCTGGTGCATGCCGGGAGCAATCTTGATGAGCCATTTTGCTTTATCAGAAAACCATCTTCCGTAAGCCACCCTTCAATGCTGGTTTTTCTCTTCCCTGATATGGTGTCACTCTCAAGTTTTTGCAGGCACCCATTGGACCACCTCTCGTTAGATTGATGCGCGTAATCTACCTGTTTAAAGACGAAGATTCTTCCGTCAAGTTTTGTTTTAGATTGCACATCTGTGAAGCCATTGGATTCTGAAACTTTATAGAAATGCCATCCCATCAATTTTCCATTTAAAAATACATCAAATTTCAACTCCAGTCGCTTTTCGTCGGCTCCAACAGAAGAGGCAGTTATTAACAGCAACATAATGAACCCGAGGGAGGCTATAGAAAAAACGCTACACGGCAATCCCCGGCAACTTATGTTTTTGGGTTGGTTTGCCCGAACTAATAGAAATTGCATAGCGTCATACTCTCTATTCCCACGAGGGGGCTTTAGCCTTTTTGTTGAAAAGGTAATGCGCAACCCACCATTCCTGGCCATCTCTGAAAGCGAACAATTCAGCACATGCCATAAAAAAAATACGCCATCGCTGCCACCAGATAGATGCCTCTGTGACGCCATAGACATCTCTAAAAAGAAGAAGAAGTTCATCACGATGCTTATCCATTTTTACTAACCATGCGTTGCTTGTTTTTGCATAATTCACTCCATCCCAAACCTGACGATCCAATAATTGCAGGTGTGATTGGTGCATCAAAGGCAACTCGAAACTTGGCATCATGCCGCCCGAGAAGAAATGCCTACTCATCCAATCGTTACTCCCCTCGACCTTGAAAAGATAAGGCACTTGCCGATGCACAAAAATATGTTTGAAGAAAATACCGTCCTGAACCAACCAATTACTGATTTTGCCATATAANGCGNNGTAGTTTCGCATNTGCTCAAACATTTCNACTGAAACTACACGGTCNTAACTNTCCGCCTCTGCNTCNAAATCATTCATNTCTNGTGTCAGAACNGTAATATTCTTCAGTNCAAGTTCCTCAATTCTATNATTNATGTAGNTNNCCTGNCTNANCGAATTTGATACAGCTAATATCGTGCTGCNGGGNTACTGTTCCGCCATCCACAGCGAGAGAGAACCCCAACCACAACCNAGTTCNAGAATTTTTTGNCCNTTATNAANTNGTGCAAATTTACAGGNNTCTTTNAGNGCNGCTATNTCGGCATCATCTAGNGTCNCTTCNCCATCTTTCCAGAGGCCACAGCTATATTTGAGTCTCGCCCCGAGCACTTTCTCGTAGAATGCTTCAGGCACCTCATAATGTTGCTCATTTGCTTTATCTGTATGCACGGCTATGGGAGCGCATGACATATCCGCAACAAACTCAGACACCGCTTTTGAGAAACTTTCAACCGAGCTACTCTGGATGTCTTGTAAACGTCTTGCAAGTAAACGTCTAACTCCGAAGCGAATCAGCTTATCTGGAATTATGCCCTTCTCCGCAGCGCGCATTGCATATTCAATCAAAATATCGATCCTAACAATTAAGGTTTCTCGAAAACCCGTGTTTTGGTATAGAAAGCGTCCTAATAATTAGACAAAATCCATACGATCCCACGCGTTATTTTCTTGGTTTCTTCAATTTTCCTATCGTTTTTTGGCGCGCCTCATCGCTCTTTTTTAGGAGAACATAGGTAGCTCCTACACCACCATGGGACTTCTTTGCGCTATGAAAAGCTAAAACCTCCGGAAATTGCCTGAGCCAGTGATTTACGCAACTTTTTAGGACCGCAGGGTTCTGCCGTTTTTCGCCTTTCCCGTGGGTGATCAATGCACATCGAACGCCAGCCAACCGGCAGTCGACTATAAACCGATTAGTAATTTGTCGAGCTCGCTCCACTGATTCTCCATGCAAATCGAGACTTGATTGGATGGAATATTTTCCTAATCTAAGATTTTTGAAGACACCATGCTGCACTCCCGGACGGACATAAGCCAAGCAATCTAATGGGTTCAGAGGTTCCACAAACGCTCCGGAATCGAGAGTGTTTTTATCTACTGGGGTTTCTCGCTCAGCCGCCTGCCTACGAAATATCATACCCGGCGTTTGCCCACTGAGCATTGCCTTACGCTGCGATCCTTTTTCTTTCAAAGGCCTAACTGGTTTACCAAATAGTGACGCGAAATCCTCCTCGTCGCCCCTCATCATGGCCTCTGAGGGATCTGTTATGCGACTTCTAGTAACTTCGTCTCGGCTACCCATGTTCAATCGCCTCTCGCCAGGTCCCAATCGCAGCAAACAAAATTTTTTGAGTGNCGAAAGAAACGGCATTCTGGGCTACTAAAGAAACGCCGTCAGAGTTGATCCTAAATTTTCTTTCTTCCATTTGTTTCAAAGGGCATCCTAAAAGTCGGATTCTGGCATCGCCATCAATGTTGACGCCGGGGCCATTAATTGGCAAGCATGCGCATCTGCGGCAGGCAACAAGCGAGAAAAATAAAAATCTGCGCTGTGAATCTTCGCCTTCATGAAGTCGACATCACCTTCTTCGTTAGCTAATTTTTGATGTGCGACATAATTCATTTTTGCCCACATAAACGCCATGAANACATAACCCGAAAACATNAGAAAATCGTTGGAAGCTGCGCCAACACAGTCAGGATTTTTTCGGGATCGTATTCCTACCCTTAAAGCCAAATACCGCCACTTGAGTGACAATCTGAAAAGCGTAAAACATTTCTTCCACATCTTACGAGTAAATCGATTCTTTTTCCAAGGGGCGAATTGATAGCAGAAATGGCGTATGTCTCGCGTAAACAGTTTTAATTGGGCAAAATCGTCCAGCAGAACCTTACGTCCCAAAAGATCGAGAGCCTGAATTCCTGTAGTCCCTTCGTACAAAGTCGATATCCTGCTGTCCCGAAGGATCTGTTCAACACCCCAGTCTTTGACATAACCATGTCCACCGAAGACTTGCACACCCAAGTTAGCGCAAACCACTCCCATTTCAGTCAAAAAACCTTTCATAATNGGCGTACAAAAACCAAGTCTCGACTCACAAGCTGAACGAGCTTTAGCGCATGTTCCGCTGCGGAACACATCAGCAAAACCGCTGGCATAAGTCACCATCGCTCGACCGCCCTGAGCGATCACCCTCTGAGTCAATAGCATTCGCCTCACATCAGGATGCNCAATAATCGGATCANCCGGACCCTGCGGATTCTTGACTCCCGACAGAGAGCGCATTGCGAGACGATCTTTAGCATATGCAGCAGCCGTCTGATAAGACAGCTCAGCGGCAGCCACGCCTTGTGCTCCTGTCCCAATCCTGGCCACATTCATATAAGTGAACATCACCTTCATACCATCATGCGGTTCACCAATAAGGAAAGCTTTAGCATTTTCAAAATGGAGCACGCAGGTAGCACTCCCGTGGATCCCCATTTTTTTCTCTATTGAACCGCACAAAACTCCATTTCGTTTGCCGAGAGAACCATCTTCATTCGGTAGAAACTTTGGAACAATAAATATTGAGATTCCTTTTGTTCCAGAAGGCGCATTGGGCAGTTTTGCAAGAACAATGTGAATGATATTTTCGGTAAGATCATGCTCGCCGGCTGAAATATATATTTTCGTGCCGTTGAGCCTGTAAGCACCTTCATCATCCGGCACCGCGTTTGATTTCATTTGAGCCAGATCGGTCCCACAGTGAGCTTCAGTCAAGCACATTGTTCCACTCCACTGCCCACTAATTAGTTTGCTCAGATAAAAATCTTTCTGCACATCTGTCCCATGTGCCTCGAGGGTCGCTATCGCGCCCTCACTGAGTCCAGGGTACATTGACCAGGCCCAGTTGGCTGTCGCTAGCATCTCGCTTATCGCTATTGATATAGAGGATGGAAGTCCTTGGCCACCATAACTGGTATCTCCACTAATGGACGTCCAACCCCCTTCAATAAAACTTTTGTAAGCCTCTTTGAAACCCTCGGGAGTCGTTACCACCCCATTTTGCCATTGGCACCCTGCGTCCCCTTTTCGGTAAAGCGGCGCCAATTCGGACTCACAAAATTTGCCTGCCTCTGAGAAGATTGCCGACAACAGATCCGGCGTAGCAGAATCTCCCCCCCGAACACGTTCGAAATTACTCTGCATATCCATAACATCGTTGAACAAAAACAAAAGATCATCAACCGGTGCTAAAAAACAAGTTGTCATGGGGATCCCTCAATATATTCGGTTGTTGAGTATTAGAGACTTCGCTTTTCTCGAATATCTGCTGTTCCTGATTCAACTTTTAAGCCGCTACAGATCGACACGCAACGAATGGGTGGGCCATTCTTTAATTGCAATGACAATTTCCCTACCTGAATAGCTTACCAAATCATCGACCGGCTATTTTGGCAAATTAAGTTCTGCGTTGTTTGATACAACGTAGAGATATCATAGAATAGCATACGTATATAGGTTCATACGTTACAAATCTTACAGGTGTATCAACTCAAAACTTCTTAAACTCGGAGAAACCAAAACAAATGTCGCATTCAGCTCATCCTGCTTTTCAACTTACTCGAAAACAACCTATTGAATCATTAAATCTTACATTCGAAGAGTATCACCATTTAGCGACAGGAGCGCAGCACATCCACCTTCAGGCAGATAACAAAGAAAACGTGTTCATGGTTGCTCTGCGCACCGTACCCGAGGACTCAACAGGGGTAGCTCATATTCTAGAGCACACCGCACTTTGCGGGAGCGAACGATTCCCAGTTCGTGATCCGTTTTTTCTGATGACCAGACGGTCTCTGAATACTTTTATGAACGCTATGACGAGCTCAGATTGGACCGCCTATCCGTTTGCAAGCCAAAACTTTAAAGATTTTCAAAATTTACTGGAGGTGTATCTAGATTCAGTCTTTTTTGCCCGACTTGACCCCCTGGATTTTGCTCAAGAGGGTCATCGTCTCGAGTTTTCCGATCCTCTCGATTGTGACTCTGAACTTACATTCAAGGGAGTCGTCTTTAATGAAATGAAAGGAGCGATGAGTTCTACAAATTCGATATTATGGCAAACCCTGACCAAATATCTCTATCCGACTAGCACCTATCATTTTAATAGCGGCGGAGATCCTGCGCATATTCCGGACCTCAGCTATCAGCAATTTATGGACTTTTATAACAGTCACTATCACCCTAGTAACGCTATCTTTATGACATATGGCAACATTCTAGCGACAGATCATCAGGCCAGATTTGAAGAGTTGGCATTAAATAAATTTAAACAGCTTGATTGCAAAATAGCGGTTCAGAACGAAAAACGATACGAGACGCCACAGTATTTTAGAGAAACATACGCTATCGATGAATCCGAATCTATTGCCAAAAAAACCCATATCGTTTTGGCTTGGCTGCTGGGAGAGTCCACTGACCTCGAATCGACCATGGAAGCCCGACTTTTGGCAAGCGTGCTCCTTGACAACAGTGGCTCACCACTTATGAATGCCCTTGAAAGTTCAGCCTTAGGTTCCTCGCCGTCGCCAATGTGTGGCTTGGAAGATTCCCAAAAGCAATTATGCTTTGCATGCGGGATTGAGGGATCAGAGGAACGCGAAGCAGATAATGTGGAAGCAATGATAATGTCCGTTGTGAAGTCAATAGCTGATGATGGGATCCCTTTTGAACAAATCGCATCGAGCCTGCATCAACTCGAACTTCAACAGCGAGAGGTTTCTGGCGGAGGCTATCCTTATGGTCTAGGACTTATGCTTACCGCACTTACCGGAGCAACACATCGAGGCGATTCTGCAGCACTCTTAGATCTTGATCCCGTGCTTCATAATTTGCAGGAAAAAATCAAAAATCCAGAATACATTAAATCTCTGGCGAAAACCTTGCTGCTGGAGAATACTCACAGAATCCGACTGGTAATGCCGCCGGATACAAAACTAGGGCACCATCGCGAGCAGACAGAGACAGAACGCTTGCAGAAACTACAGATATCCCTAAGCGAATCTGATAAAAAAAATATCGTAGACCGCAGCTTGGCTTTGAAAGCCAGACAAGAAACGATTGAAGATTTGGATATCCTCCCTAAGGTAACCTTAGCCGATGTGCCTCCAGATATCTCTTACCCAAAAAAAATTAGCTTGCCATCCTGTAAATTGCCACTCACAACCTTTGGCGCGGGAACCAACGGGATGGTCTATCAGCAAATTGTTATCCCATTCCCTGAACTAGACAGCGCTCAAATGGCAATTCTGCCACTGTATACTCAATTTGCATCGCAATTAGGTGTGGGTGACCTAGATTATAAGGAGACGCAATTATGGCAGGCCAGCACCGTAGGGAGCTATTCTGTGGCTGCGTCAGTGCGTGCCGACAAAGAACATCTCGGCATGTTGAGAGGTAATCTCTGCTTCTCCGTCAAAGGGCTCGCTAGAAATCAAAGAGCCATGACGGAGCTCCTTTCTGAATCACTTCACCATGTCAAATTCAATGAAATGACAAGAATAAAAGAGCTAATAGCTCGGATAAAAGCCTCTAAGGTGGCCTCCCT
>NZJL01000082.1 GCA_002692165.1 Porticoccaceae bacterium | reverse complement strand
TGGCAGACATTGTACCCCAAGTGCTTGAGTTCCTCTACGATTTGGCGCTCTACGATGATTTGACGGACGTGCGTGTTGCAGCTGATATTTTCTCGCTCGTCACTTCGGTGCCAGGCGAGGGTGTTGCCGTTGGGCGTTACAACGTTCAGTCCATGACATCAGCGATCGATGTTGACGGAGAAATAGGGCCAAACCAGCTGTTACTCGGACTTAAGCACGAGATGGGACACTCGTTTGGATGGCTAGGTGATCATTCAACGGAGGCATTTCTGGCCGTCGATGCCGAGGGCGACTCAGTCAATGATTTCTCGCCACAACTACCCACGGTCGACTTTTTGTATGCGGACATCACACTCTCGGATTCCGTATCCGAGGTGAAATGGCAGCATCAATATCGTGACAGTAATTCAATTCCCGGTTGGAATACCGTGTCTTTCAAGAAAAGTTTTAGTAAAGGCTTTTGAGGCCTCGAGTTGAGCGGCTTTTTTTGTTGGGCCAAAGATTGCCAAGTCTCGTGCCTGGAAGAAGTCTACCAGCCCGTCAACCAGCGGCTGTTCCGGCCCTACAATTGTGAGTGCCACCTCCTCTTTTATAGCAAATTTGGCTAGAGCAGAAAAATTATTAGTCGGGATGGCCACATTTTTTACATTTGGCTCCAGAGACGTCCCTGCATTGCCCGGTGCTACGAAGACTTTGTCAACTCTTAAACTCTGGGCAGCTTTCCATGCCAGAGCATGTTCTCGCCCGCCTCCACCAATTATTAGTACGTTCATAGTTTCGCTGCAATCATTTATTTCGCAAAAAGTATAGCAGAGATGTCAACTTGCATGATTACAAATAAGGTATCAGCCAATTGATCGATGGTGAGAAAGAAACTCTCTTGTTGATCGGATCGTAAAAAAGTACTAATTTGATCTAAAATTCACCTGCCTCAAACAACAATCATATCTTTTGCCATGAAGGCGTAATTATACAGGACATTTAATGGAACAATCATCGCACTCCCCAGTAATCATGTGGTTTCGGCAAGATCTGAGGTTGGAAGATAACCCAGCACTTTTTGAAGCAAGCTCCCGAGGTAATATAATTCCGATTTATATCTTGGACGATGTTAATTCGATGCAAGATAGAATGGGGGCCGCCAGTCGATTTTGGCTTCATTATGCACTAGATTCTTTGAACTGCTCTTTGGGAGGCCAACTTAGGTTATTCTGCGGTGACGCTTTTATTTTAGTTCCCAAAATCATGGAAATGAGCGGCGCAAGATCGATTTTTTGGAACCGATGTTATGAACCTTGGCGGATCGCTCGTGACACAAAGTTAAAGCGTCTTTTGATGGAGGCCGGGATTGAAGTTCATTCGAACAATGGAAGCTTATTATGGGAGCCATGGACAATAAAAAAGAAGGATGGATCAGCATACAAAGTATTTACGCCATTTTACACAAAAGGTTGTTTAAACGCAGAAACGCCGCGACCTTCCTTGCCACCGATGGAAAATATATCATATGCGGCAAATAATTTAGGGGGCAAAACCCTAGATGATTTGGGTTTGCTTCCCAGAGTCAATTGGCACAAATCAATAAAGACAAGATGGGAGATCAGTGAAAAAGCGGCATCCGAGCAACTTTATCAGTTCATGCAAAGTAGGCTGGACGGTTATATGGAAAGGAGAAATTTTCCTGCCGATGCAAGTGTGTCTAGACTTTCACCATATTTACACTTTGGACAGATATCACCTCAGAAGGTTTGGCACAGCGTTGGAAGCTTGGTTAGACAAAAAAATGGAGACACCAACGTAGATATTGACCATTTTTTGAGGGAATTGGGATGGCGCGAATTTTCCTACTATCAGCTGTATCATTTTCCTGACTTACCGAATAGAAATTGGCAAGAGCGATTCAACGAGTTTCCATGGGTAAAAGTTTCGTCTGAGCTCGAGGCTTGGCAGAAGGGATTGACTGGTTATCCTCTTATCGATGCGGGCATGCGCGAATTGTGGCAGACCGGTTATATGCATAATCGTGTAAGAATGGTAGCCGCATCGTTTTTGGTAAAAAACTTACTGGTCCATTGGAAGTGCGGAGCTGACTGGTTTTGGGATTGCTTGGTGGATGCCGACCTAGCCAGTAATAGTGCCAGCTGGCAATGGGTAGCAGGAAGCGGAGCTGACGCAGCTCCATTTTTCAGGATTTTTAATCCTATTACCCAGAGTGAGAAGTTTGATGCTAAGGGCAAATATATCTTGACCTATGTGCCGGAATTACAAAATCTTCCAATAAGATATCTTCACGCTCCCTGGTTGGCGCCGAAAACGGTACTTGATGCGGAGGGCATCAATCTTGGGGTGGATTATCCGAATCCTNTAGTGGATATAAAATACTCTAGAACTCGAGCTCTTAGCGCATTCCAAGAACACAGGGCACGATCGGCCATATCTTAATGAAGGAAATGCCGTGTGCCCGTCAAAACCATAGCCATTCCGTGTTCATTGGCAGCAGCTATAACCTCATCGTCACGCACAGAGCCGCCCGGTTGAATTATGCTCGAAATGCCAGCGTTAGCCGCGTTATCAATACCGTCTCTGAAGGGAAAGAAGGCGTCAGAGGCCATCACGGCTCCATTAACACTCAGCCCAGCATGCTCTGCCTTTATAGCGGCGATTCGTGCTGAGTTTATCCGACTCATTTGACCTGCACCGACTCCGATTGTACGTTGGGACTTAGCGAAAACTATTGCATTGGATTTTACCATTTTAGCGACTTTCCAAGCGAAAAGCATGTCGGTTGATTCATGCGCAGAAGGGCGCCGCTTGGTGACAACCTCAAGATCATCTTTATCGACCATTGCAATGTCTCGATCTTGAATTAGTAGGCCGCCAATGACGCGTTTATAGTCCATAGACTTTATTGCTCGAGTCGCCCAAATGCCGCATTCTAAAATTCGAATATTTTTCTTTTCTTTGGCTATATCAAGGGCGGCTTGCGATACAGAGGGAGCTATTATGACTTCGACAAATTGGCTCTGACAAATAGCTTCGGCAGTGTCTGGATCGAGTTCTCGGTTGAACGCAATTATTCCTCCAAAGGCCGACTCAGGATCGGTCTGAAAAGCCAATTGATAAGCAGAATGCAGAGTGTCAGAAACGGCAACCCCACATGGATTGGCATGTTTTACAATAACGCAACATGGCAGGTCAAATTGTTTAGCACATTCTAGTGCGGCATCCGTATCAGCTATGTTGTTAAAAGATAGGGCTTTCCCTTGCAATTGCCTTGCTGTTGAGACGCTTGGCTCGACTGGGTTGCGTTCCAAATAGAAGGTGGCACTTTGATGAGGATTTTCCCCGTAGCGAAGATCTTGTGATTTTAAATACTGGAGATTGAGAGTGCTTGGGGACGGCAACTCTTTATTTTTCTCGTCTCGGGCACCAAAATGATTTGCTATCATCCCATCATATGCGGCTGTGTGTTCGAAGGCCTTGACCATTAGATCATAACGAGTTTTGTAGCTGAGTTTGCCGCGACTGTCTCTGAGTTCTTTCAGCACTGAGGAATAATCGTCAGCACTAGATATAACCGCCACGTCTTGATGATTTTTCGCTGCCGACCTTAACATGGCTGGACCGCCAATATCGATATTCTCGATTGCGGTCGGCATATTGCAGCAAGGTTCTGCCACAGTGCTGGCAAAGGGATATAAGTTTACCACTACCAAGTCTATGCCACGAATATCATGTTCTTTCATTACCGCGTCGTCTATCCCCCTGCGGCCGAGAATTCCCCCGTGAACCTTGGGATGCAAGGTTTTGACGCGGCCGTCCATCATCTCTGGAAATTGAGTGTAGGTCGATATCTCTTCTGCTTCGACTCCATTTTGTCGAAGCAACTTATATGTTCCTCCTGTAGACAAAATATGTACCCCGAGCGCCATCAGGTCTTGGGCAAAGTCTTCTATACCTCTTTTGTCTGATACGCTTATTAGTGCCCGAGTAACTTTTTTTAGGTCCTGCATTAGTCAACCCACCTTGATTTTTACAGAAGATCGTAATATTTTAATTTTTTTCGCAGCGTTGCACGGTTAATGCCCAGCATGGCAGCAGCTTTACTTTGATTTTGTCGATTATATTTCATTACTTCCAACAACAATGGCGGTTCCACTTCTGCGAGAACCAACGAATACAATCCAGTAGCTGATTGGCCATCGAGGTTGGTTAAGTATCGACTAATGGCTTTTGACGTATTTTCCCGTAACGAATCATTAGCTTTTGTTTGGTAATCATATTGGGACATTATGCGGCTCTATCTCGAAAGCTATCATTATCTGTTAAGAACTCGTTAACTGCATCTATCTGACTCTGGGCAGCACCGAGGTGATTGAAATGCCGGATAAAAGCCATTCCAGACGGCAAATTTTTAAGATACCATCCTATATGTTTTCTGGCTATCCTGACGCCTTGGGGTTCACCATAAAAATCATGTATAGCTGTTAGGTGTTTGCATATAACTTCATTCTTTTCTGATTCTGAAGGCTCATGACTTGTTAATCCATTCGATAAAAAGTCTTTAAGCTCCCTGAATATCCATGGGTTACCGAGTGCAGCACGACCAATCATAATGCCCGCAGCCCCAGTTTTCGCAAGCACGTCTCTAGCCTGATTAGGAGTTTTGATATCTCCGTTTGCTATTATAGGTATTCGAACGGTCGAGACTGCGAGAGCAATGTTGTCATATTCAGCTTCACCAGAAAAACGGCATTGTCTCGTCCGGCCATGGATTGCTAAAGCCGATATGCCTGCATTTTCGGCGATTTTTGCGATAAGTGGGGTGTTACGGCTCATCGGATCCCAGCCAGTGCGAATTTTCAATGTGACTGGCGCTGAGACCGTTTTGGTTACTTCTGTCAAGATTTTCTCAACTAACTTCGGATTCTTCAAAAGTGCAGAGCCGGCGTCGCGACGGCAAACTTTTTTTGCTGGACACCCCATGTTTATATCTATTATTTCCGCACCGTGGTCAACGTTATAGTCTGCAGCGTCAGCCATTNTTTTGGGGTCATAACCTACGATTTGTACCGATCGGGGCGCAGGTTCTTTATCAAAACGGGTTCTGAGACGAGATTTTTGGGTGCCCCAGCAGTTTGGATCGGACGCCACCATTTCTGATACAACGAGACCTGCGCCCATCTCACGACATATTTTTCTGAAGGGCAAGTCGGTTAATCCGGCCATCGGGGCTAGTACGGATTGGTTAATGATTTGGAAGTTTCCGATGCTAAACAAGCTAGTTAGACCTAATTTCTTTGAGATTGAACTGTTGGCATATTAACTTAACGTGGCTTCGATAAAATTTTTTTTTTAGTGTTTGTTTTTGCAAGTCGAACGTATTTTATTGACCTTGGGGAAACAATGTAAGCTTCCTGCATTCTATCAGTTGATCTGGATATCACTTCCGTTTTTGCCCTGAAAGACTTATCCAGCCCTCGCGTTCATTCGATGTTGTAATATCAAAGTGAGTGTTGTACTGGTTACGAACCTCATCTGCTTGTTCTTTTAATATACCTGATAGGCAAATCAGTCCTCCGGGTGACGTTAAACTGGCCAGCAGCGGTTCCAGCTCGATCAAAGTTTGGGCTAGGATATTAGCTAATATTAAATCAAACTGTTGGTTCGGTGGTAGGTCCTCAGGGAGGAAACAAAGGGTTTTTCTCAAATTAATTTTATTCCGTTTTGCATTGTCCCGAGTCGCCATTAACGCTTGAGGATCATGGTCGACTGCTACAAGATTGCTTGCGCCTAAGAGTAAAGCAGCTATCCCCAAGATACCCGATCCACAGCCATAGTCTAAGATAGATAGATCCTGCAGGAATTGCTGGTCTAGCCAGTTAAGGCAAAGGTGAGTTGACGGATGTCCCCCGGTACCAAAGGCTATACCCGGATCGAGTATCAGGTTAATTTTTGTCACTTGTGATGGTTGAATCCAGCTTGGATAGATTGAGAGCTTCTTGCCGCAACAAATCGGAATGAAATGCCTTTTATGTTCTTCAGCCCAATTCCTTTCATTCAGGTTGTCCCAAGTCATTTTTAGATTTGGTAAGCATAGTCTTAGCGCCTTTTCAACGCTAGTTTCATGAATCAGCGGGTCAAAGAGCCCTACTACGGCAAGATTCTCCCAGAGCGGATTGCTGCCAAAAGCGGGTTCGAGAATAGATTGACTGGTTACATTTTCAAGTGTGATGGAGTGGATTCCAAGGTCAAACAAAAGACTTTCTAATTCATCAATATGTTCAGGCTTGCAATGGAATTTAATCTGGCGCCAGCTTGCTTTCGGTTTGGCGTTTTTCAACTATTGCAGGCCCAATTTCTTTTCAAGGTAATGGATGTCCACTCCACCCTCTTTTATTGCCGGGTCACGCACCAGATCAGCGTGAAGCTCAATGTTTGTCTTGATTCCTTCCACTACCATCTCATCCAATGCGGTCATCATTCTTAGTAATGCTGACTCCCTATCACTTCCATGTGTTATGAGTTTACCTAGCAAAGAATCATAATGGGGTGGAACTGAATATCCATTGTAGATGTGAGAGTCAACCCTGACCCCGTTCCCTCCCGGGGCATGAAAGGACTTAATAGTTCCGGGTTGTGGTAAAAAAGAGATAGGATCCTCGGCATTGATGCGACATTCGAACGCATGTCCGATCATCTTGATATCCTTTTGCTGGAAGCTTAGACCAAGACCGCCAGCGATGCGTAATTGCTCTCTTACAATGTCTATACCGGTTATCATTTCTGATATTGGGTGTTCAACCTGAACTCGGGTATTCATTTCGATAAAGTAAAAATTGTCATCCTCAAAAAGAAATTCAAAAGTGCCAGCTCCCAAATACCCAATTTTTTGGCATGCTGCTATGCAGCTGTCATAGGCTTTTTGTCGAATTGGACCTGAGATGCCCGGTGCAGGGGCCTCCTCTAAGACTTTTTGATGTCGGCGCTGAAGTGAGCAGTCTCGATCTCCGAGGTGAACAGCATGGCCATGACCATCAGCAAGCACTTGTATTTCAACATGACGAGGGGCAGTAAGGAATTTTTCCATGTAAACTGTCCCATCCCCAAACGCTGAGGTTGCTTCTGCCTGGGTAATGGAAATAGCTTGAATCAGATTTTTGGAGTCTCTAACTACTCGCATCCCTCTGCCTCCTCCTCCGGAAGCCGCCTTGATGATAACTGGATAGCCAATGCGCTCAGCGATGGCTTGGAGTTCTTGGGGATTATTGCCGAGAGGGCCATCGGAACCGGGGACGGTTGGAATCCCAGCTTCCTTCATAGTTTTAATAGCTTCAACCTTGTCTCCCATGACGCGTATTACGGAAGCAGGAGGTCCGATAAAAATGAACCCGCTTTTTACCACTTGTTCTGCAAAGTCGGCGTTTTCGGCAAGGAAACCATAGCCAGGATGAACTGCGCTAGCATTAGTGAGTTCCATAGCGCTTATAATCGATGGCACATTAAGATAGCTTTGAGTAGAAGGGTTGGGTCCGATGCATATAGCTTCATCTGCAAGCTTGACGCTTTTAAGATTTGCGTCGATTGCTGAGTGGACTGCAACCGTTTTAATACCAAGTTCTTTGCAAGCCCTCAAAATCCTGAGCGCAATCTCTCCGCGATTAGCTATTAATACTTTATCTAGCATTAGCGATCCTGCAGATTAAATGATCCTAAACATAGGCTGATCNAATTCAACTGGATCGCCGTCCTCNACCAATANNTCNGNTATNACCCCCGACTTNTCGCTTTCAATTTGATTCATCATTTTCATTGCTTCGACAATACAGAGAACATCTCCTATGGACACCGTTTGACCGATATCGACAAACGGGCTGGCTCCTGGAGCCGGAGATGAATAGAAGCTTCCTACCATGGGAGATCGAACGAGGTAACCTTGCACTTGAGAAGCTGGTTCAGGAAGCGGCTCAACCAACACTTGAGAAAGGTCGCTTGCCGAAGAAGAATTAACCTCCTGACGCAATGTCGCGAGAGATGCATCCACTTTGCCGATTCCCCTAGTAATCCTGACGGACTCTTCCCCCTCGACTATTTCTATCTCGTGAATATCGGCTGTCTCTATTAGCTCAATGAGTTTTTTTACCTTTCTGATGTCCATAATACTATCCTGCTTTTTTCCCCAGTTGTGCCTGTCCTATCGCCGCATTCAGCGCCAGCTCGTAACTCATCGACCCAAAGCCACACACGACTCCAATCGCAATGTCTGAAAAATATGAAATTTTTCGAAATTCTTCACGTTGATGAATATTGGATAGATGTACCTCAATAAATGGAATGTCTACTGACAGCAGAGCGTCCCTCAGCGCTATGCTTGTGTGCGTGTANGCGCCNGGATTNAAAATAATAATTTCCACAGAGTTTGCGAGNGCTNTATGTATNGTTTCAATAAGCTCNTGCTCTGCATTGCTCTGAACCCAAGTAAGCTTGCATCCTCTCGTCACCGCAATCGATTCGAGATTTTTCGAGATGTCCTTCAGACTCATGGTCCCATAGTATCTGGGCTCTCTCACACCGAGCATATTCAGGTTAGGACCATTTAGGATTAATATATTAGTCATTTGCTGATCTTGTTATTTCGCGAATAATTCTAGTCTGCATTAAAAACCGGGCAGTGTCCAGAGATGAATAAATTTCGAATATTGTGCGCATTTTGATGAAAGATATCGAATTTTGCGAGCATATTGAAATGCATTTTGCAAATTTTTGTTTCATAGCAGATTGTTTTTGATTGGCTCGAAATCTTGATGATAATTCAAATTTTTATAGATTAAACCGAAATTTAAAAACGTTAAAAAGCTTTTGCGAGATAATCTAACCACTTGCTGGTGTATTTGCAATTTTTCTGTTAATTAAGCGTTTTCTTAGATTTGAGTTTATAAGTCTAACTCTTCGCAACCCTGAGCTTATTAGTCTATTTCAAGTTTAGTAAATTACAATATCGATCTTTTATCAGAAAATAGCATCTTAGGGAAGAAATTGACTTCATTTATAGATATTTTAATGGATATGGTTGATCGGTGATTGTTTTTCAAATTTAAATCAATTTTGTAGATATTAGATTTTAGTGCTAGATAGCGGATAAATAANTTTATATGATAAATTTTGAGAACTTTTAGCGTATTTTTGCGATCTATGGCCGGTTACTTCTTCTGTTAATTTTGGAAAAAAAGATTACTTTAAAATCGTNTAAATATAGGTTAAAAACCTTTAAAATAATAAAAGTTCCGCGATTATGCTTAATATCNATGCAGATTTACTTGGATGTTGAACTCTTTTGTAGTCGATATTTAATTGGCAATCACCTTTTTTGTAATTAGGCTAACTATAATAAGCGTTAAAGTCGGTAAAAAGATTACTAAAATACGCAAAAGAGTAGTTAAAAGATTGTAAAAGGTTTTTGCTATTTTGATAAAGTGGTGTGCTTGTAAGAAAATAGGTGGGGCCCAAGTTGGGATGGAATATGTTAGTTCTTCTTCGTATTCGAGGAGATGGAATGTCAGCCGTGTGATAGAATCGCAAGTTGGAGAAAATTAATGCTTAAAAATGTCTGTTGGACGCTTTTCGGATTTATCTTTGGGGCTTTCGGAAGCGGGGCGGGTCAATGCGAGGTTGTAATGGAAGATGCCTTCATTCGGCATATTATACCTGGGCAAAAGGCAACCGCAGCATATCTCAGACTTAGGAACGAAAACGTGGTGCCTTGTCGGTTTGTTTCAGCAGAGGCCGATATAGCGGAGCGGACAGAATTTCACAGTCATATACATGTCAATGGAATGATGAAAATGCGTCAGATTGAAGAGGTGATGATACCCGGCGGCGAAGTCTTGGAATTCCGTCCGGGCGGCCTGCATTTGATGCTATTTCTCAGAGGCATTGATGAGGCTACCAGAAAATCAAGTTCAATGATTANTTTCCATTCTCGAGAATGTGGTGATGTCAGTCAGTTGGTGCCAATCAGAGAGAATATTGGTCAAAATTAGCAAAAAGTGATGATTAAATTTAGTGTTGCGCAGATTTCACAAAAGCTCTTTAAGAGGGTGAGACGTTGGGGCACGCTTGGTTTGATATCAGCACTGATTCTCTGCGCCATTTCGGTTTCGGGAGTTTATTGGAGCTCGGAACCCGAGACACTAGGAGTTGCCAAAGCAGATACTAAATCCAGGCCGGGTAGAGCAACCGTCCAGATGCTTAATGATGTCGTCGACCTTTTATTGACTAAGCCGGGAGGATTTTTGAGTAACGACGTTATGCTCCCCGGAGTTTGGTTGGATAATATGCCTAGTTGGGAATTTGGGGTCTTAGTGCAAGTGCGTGATTTAAGTAAGGCTCTCCGAGAATCGTTTAGCCGATCACAATCACAATCCAATGAAGATCCGGATTTGGCACTCGCAGAACCGCGTTTTAACGTCGACCACAAAAGTTGGGCAGTGCCTTGGCCAGAACGTGAATATGCTGAAGGACGAGCCTTTCTGGAAAGTTATCTTATACGCTTAGACAGTCCATCCCCGGCCGAAGCCGAGTTTTTTGCTNGGGCTGACAATTTACGTTATTGGTTGGCTACTATTGAAACGCGCCTCGGAAGTTTGTCGCAGCGGCTATCGGCTAGCGTCGGACACTCGAGGTTAGACGGATTACCGGACGACCAAGGTAGGAANAAGCTCAAGCAGCCTCGTCGAGTCAATAAAACGCCTTGGCTGATGGTTGATAACGTATTTTATGAGGCTAGAGGGACGACTTGGGCCCTTTTAAATTTCCTTCAAGCTGTGCAAGTGGATTTTGCTGATATTCTAGAGAAAAAAGGTGCAACGGCAAGCTTAGGACAAATTATTTATGAGTTAGAAATGAGCCAAAAGCCTATAAAAACTCCAGTAATTGTTAACGGCGAGGGTTTTGGACTGTTCGCTAACCACTCTCTGGTGATGGCTTCTTACATCAGCCGAGCGAACGCTGCCTTAATAGATCTAAGAGAGTTGCTTGCGAGAGGTTAANAGCTTCTNATGGCTGCTNTTACCNTCTNAATNTGCATCNTACTTANAGGTTATAACGCCTTCCGTCGTGCCTANCATAACTAAATCGGCAGTTCTTAGCGAAAAGAGTCCGTTTGTGACAACCCCAGTGATTTGATTTACGGCTTTTTCGAGCCTACCATCTGCATTTATTGGCCACAGACCATGAATGTCGATAATATGGTTTCCATTGTCCGTGGTGACTCCTTGTCGCCAAACAGGATCCCCCCCAAGTTTTACAAGTTCCTGGGCCACGTGGCTTCTAGCCATTGGTATTACCTCAATAGGTAACGGAAACTTGCCAAGTTTATCCACGCTTTTTGAACCGTCGGCGATACATATGAACTCACGCGCTACTGCTGCTACAATCTTCTCTCTGGTGAGCGCGGCGCCCCCTCCCTTTATCAACTGAAGTTGCGGATTAATCTCATCTGCACCGTCTACATAGACTTCAACGTCAGTGGCATCGTTTAAGTCAATCACCGGAATTCCTAATTCCATTAACTTTGTTTCTGATGCGCTGGAACTGGCAATCGCTCCGAAAAATTTGTCTTTATGTTCAGCCAACCCATCAATGAAAAAATCTGCTGTAGACCCGGTGCCTATACCAATAATACTTTGAGCGTTAATCTTGTCCAGCACGTAGGCAACAGCTGCTTTTGCAACTGCTCTTTTAAGTCGATTTTGATCCAAAAATACCTCACAATTGAAGAACAAGAACTTTTTTCAAACCATTATACGATTAGTCACCTAATAAGCTAGGCTTTACTTCTATTTTCAGCTGTAGTATCAGCCTTGATGATTCCTCACTTTCGATGGGACAAGCAGGTAATTTTTATGTTGGACGATTATATTAAAAAGATTCATAACGCTAGTATCTATGACCTTGCGGTTGAGACTCCTATCGTTCCAGCCCCGACAATGTCATCACTTCTTCGCAATGAAATTTTGATAAAGCGAGAGGATCTTCAGAGCGTGTTTTCTTTCAAGGTGCGCGGTGCTTACAACAAGCTCTTAAATCTTTCAAAAGAGCAACTGGATCGCGGAGTGATCGCGGCTTCGGCGGGAAATCACGCGCAGGGGGTTGCTCAAGCCGCCAATAAGATGCAAGTGGAGGCAACAATCGTAATGCCCACCACCACGCCACAAATAAAAGTTGACGCGGTTCGTCAGCGGGGAGCACAAGTGGTTTTGATAGGTGACGACTTTGATGCAGCTGCCGCGTATGCATCTGAACTCCGGCTAAAGCTTGGAGCAGTATTTATTCATCCATTCGATGACCCCGATATTATAGCTGGTCAAGGCACGATAGGAATGGAAATTCATCGACAATTGTCAAGTCCTTTGGATGCCGTCTTCGTCGCCGTTGGAGGAGGTGGATTGTGCGCAGGTGTTTCGGCATACTTGAAAAAGTTTCGTCCGGCAACCAAGATCATCGCGGTTGAGTCAGAAGATGCCGCCTGCTTCAAAGCGGCCATGGATTTTGGAGAACCGGTCAGGTTGTCAGAAGTCGGAATCTTTGCTGATGGGACAGCGGTGAGACAAGTTGGCGAATCAACTTTTGCGGTGATGAAAGAAACAGTTGATGAGGTAATTACTGTAACAACAGATGAGATATGTGCCTCGATTAAAGACACCTTTAATGATACTCGAGCCATTTGCGAACCGTCCGGCGCAATGAGTTTGGCAGGGTTAAAGAAATATGTAGCTGAAACTGGCGTGAGGGGACAGAAATTACTGGCCATCCAATGTGGGGCAAATATAGATTTTGATCGCCTTCGTTACATATCTGAACGCACTGAAACGGGTGAAAAGAGGGAGGCTATCCTCGCAGTAACAATTGATGAAAGGCCGGGTAGTTTTCGATCATTTTGCAAGGCTCTTCAATATCGAAACGTCACAGAATTTAACTATCGTTACAATAACGAATCGGCAGCTCGGGTTTTTGTGGGTATCGAAGTCAATTCGGACGATGACCGTTTTTCATTTACTTCCCACTTGTGTCAGAGGGGATATCTGACCGAGGACCTGACAGACAATGAGATGGCTAAATTGCATATCAGACATATGGTTGGTGGACGCTCTCAAGAGATTGAAGAAGAGCAAGTGTTTCGGTTTGACTTTCCCGAGCGTCCTGGGGCCTTACTCAACTTCTTGAATGTTTTGGGAGATCGCTGGAATATTACTATGTTTCATTACCGCAACCATGGCTCAGCATTCGGTCGTGTGCTAGTAGCCTTTCAAGCAACAGCTCAAGAGGACGTATCTATTATGGAATTTCTTGACTCCTTGGGTTATCGGTATGTCAATGAAACGCAGAATCGTTCTTATCAATTATTCTTAAGGAGGACTTGAGTTCGGCGGCAATAAGTCGCTTATCTGACGAATTTGGATGGCTTCTACACCAGAGCCGGCAAGGGCATCAGAGATAACTACCACTCGATCTTGGAACGAAAATTGTCCTCGCTTAACCATAATTTTCGCTGCACTGCAAAGTGTTTTTTCTGGGTCTGAGCTAAATTTTATTCGGTAGCTTAGCACGTTGCGGTTCAGAACGAGTTGGCGGCGCGTTCGACTGTCGTTAGTGAAAGCGCATATGATTGACTTTTGGGGATGGCAATTGGTTACCCAGCTGGCCATGCGTCCGCGACGAGTGGGGACTATAATGGCTTTGGCAGAGATTGATTCGGCTAAATTAACCGCCGCTTGTGCTATGTGTTGTTTATCATTTTCTAACCTAAGATTATCAGTAAACCTCAAACCCCGACTGCTTTCTGTTGATCGGGCTATCCGATCAAGAATTTCAACACACTTAATTGGGTATCGCCCAACTGCAGTTTCGCCGGAGAGCATAATGGCATCGGCTTCTTCGTACACTGCATTAGCAACGTCAGTCACTTCAGCTCTTGTCGGCATAGCGTTCGCAATCATTGACTCTAGCATGTGAGTTGCAACTATGACTCGCTTGCCCATCTCTGCGCAGGTTCGAATAATTCTTCGTTGAATACGTGGCAGCACTTCCAGCCTAATTTCTACACCCGGAGATTCGCACGGGTGACCGCGCTGAAGATTTGCAGC
>NZJL01000081.1 GCA_002692165.1 Porticoccaceae bacterium | reverse complement strand
ATGAGGTGCTTTTGTCTGGTTAGCTTCTGTTTTGATTGTTTGCCACAATTGATGCAGATAATCTAAGTCCCACTGGAGTTCTTCTGCATCTCGCCCAATTCCAGCAGTTCGAACTATCGCACCCATATTGTCTGGAATTTTTAGATCTCTCATGGCTTCCCGTAATTCGGATCTATCGTCTCCATCAATCCGCCTCGATATTCCACCCGCGCGGGGATTGTTAGGCATGAGAACGAGATAACGGCCCGCAAGACTTACGAAAGTTGTCAGAGCCGCGCCTTTGGAACCTCGCTCTTCTTTTTCAACTTGGACGATTATTTCTTGCCCTTCCTTGAGGGCTTCTTGCACTCGAATTTTCCCAACATCATTGGGTTTCTTTTGGAAGTAATCCTTGGAAATTTCTTTTAGCGGTAAAAAACCATGCCGAACAGACCCAAAGTCCACAAACGCAGCTTCTAAGCTGGGTTCTACTCGGGTGACCTTGCCGAGGTATATGTTAGACTTTTTTTGTTCTCGATTTTTGTTCTCTATGTCAAGATCATAAAGGCGCTGGCCGTCAACCATAGCCACTCTGACCTCTTCCCTGTGAGAGGCATTGATTAACATTCTTTTCATATTTTATCTACACTCTGTTGTGGACTGAGTGAGGACAGGTCGATTCTCGAATGTTACTTGCGTGGGCACGCAAGCTGCTTCAGCGTTGATCCGCTTATAGTTTAGTGTTTTACACTCGCACGCTATCTAGAGCTCACGCCTCTGGACGTGCCATTTTTTTGGTTGCGATGATCGCCGGTTTAGCTGCCGTTCAGCCAACGGCTGTATCTCACTAAGAGCATAGTTATCACGCCACATTTTCAAACATTAAACTAATGAAGGTATCTAAATTCGATTTTGTCTTCTGATCCCAGTCAGTCGATTACTCGGGAACCAGCCATTTAACTCACGGCTAATTCTCTTATGTCCTTGCCCAACCATTTTATGTGGGCTTCGCTTCGTCAATCAGCAATTGTTTTGCTTTCTGTATAATGATGCTAAGAGCATACTAACAAAAACAAAGCGTTACAGCAATGTTATGAATGGCCGTCATTTGAGCTACAATAGTCTAGGTTTAAATACTTTCCATTTAAAATGCAAAATTATAGCCCTGATAAAGTATCTTTTCTTGAGGTAGACACGGAACATTCTGGTCAGCGCCTAGATAATTTTTTAATAAAACATCTTAAGGGAGTTCCTAAATCGCGCTTGTACAGATTAATACGAAAAGGAGAAATAAGAATTAACAAACGTCGAGCGCGAGCGAGTTGTCGCGTCAGTGATGGTGATGTGTTGCGAATAGCGCCGATACGTATCTCAGAAAATCATCAGAGGAGTATTGTTGATCCCAGCCGTTTTACAGATTTTGATAACTTAATTGTCTATGAGGACGATTCAATTATCGTTTTAAATAAACCTTCGGGCGTCGCAGTTCATGGGGGCAGTGGCATTAGTTTCGGCGTCATTGAAAGTTTGAGGGCACTGCGGCCAGAGGAAAAATATATTGAGTTGGTGCATCGTTTAGACAGAGATACTTCGGGTATTCTTTTACTTGCAAAAAAAAGAAGCGCATTGGTTAAAATGCAAAATCAACTCAAAGAACGCGGCATGACAAAATCGTACTTTGCTCTCGTAAAAGGTGTTTGGCCCAAAGAAAAAACAACCATTTCAGCACCTCTCGTGAAAAACACGCTGCTCTCCGGTGAGAGAATCGTTCGGGTAGAGAAACAAGGAAAAGAATCAATTACCCATTTCAAAATTATCAAACGGTTTGAAAACTGTACATTTTTGAATATTAACCCTGCCACCGGACGTACTCATCAAATCAGAGTTCATTGCCAATATGCCGGTCATCCGATTGCCGGCGATCAAAAATACGGTGACAAAAATTTTAATACTGAGATGCGCTCCTTAGGTTTAAGGAGGCTGTTTTTGCATGCTGACAGAATCAAGTTCTGGCATCCGTCTTTAGGAGTTCTATTAGATCAAAATGCAGAGTCTCCAAGGATGCTGAAAAAAGTTTTGGAAACAATATGATAAAGAAACATTTGATCATTTTCGATTGGGATGGGACGATCGAGAATTCGATTTCACTTATTGTCGCTTCAATGAAGAAGGCAGCCAGAGCGATGGGACTCCATGAGCCGCGGGACAATGATATTCGAGATGTTATCGGTCTTGATCTTCGTAACGCGATTCAAATATTGTTCCCCAATCTCGAATTGATTGAGAGAGATTCTTTAATTAGTCGCTACAGATCCTACTATAAAACTGCTCAGCATGGAGAGTGGCGTCTTTTCAAGAATGTTGAAGTTATCCTTAGAATGATGAAAAAGAAAAAGTATTTGCTTGCGATAGCAACAGGGAAAAGTCGCCTCGGTCTGGACAGATCCCTTCAATTGACTGGACTGTCAGGGCTAGTTGATGCAAGCAGAACTGCTGATGAAACCGTCTCAAAACCAGATCCGCAAATGATTTTGGAGCTAATTAAGGAACTTAACATTGCTCCAACTAATGCTCTAATGGTTGGAGATTCTACGTATGACTTGGAGATGGCTAACAACGCTTCCATTGCATGCATTGGCGTTACGTATGGTGTTCATGATAAGAGCATTTTAACGAAGCAGTCGCCGATTGGTTGCGCAGATGATTTTCAAGAAATCCTTCCACTGGTCGATCGGCACTTTGCAGACAAAACTAAACATAGTCTATCTTAAAATTTTTTAGTAAATCTATTAACTTAATAAGTGGCAATCCTATTAGAGCGGAGGGGTCATCGCTTTGAATAGCTGCACAAAGAATTATGCCTAACCCTTCGGCCTTAAAACTGCCAGTACAATCGTAAGGTTGATCAATTCTTATGTAATTTGCGATCTGGCTATATGACAATTTTCTGAATTCCACGATCGTTTCGCTTATCGCAGAATAAACCTCTAAGTTATTCATTCGGTCCAACTTGGCAACCGCGCAAGCACTAAAAAATTTCACCTTTTTTCCTGATTGTTTTTGCATCTGTTTGATCGCTAACGACTCGTTCGCTGGTTTGCCTATTATTTCTCCCTCCAACTCGGCTGCTTGGTCGCTGCCCACAACAACTGTTCCTCTTTGTTGTCTAGCCACATAAATTGCTTTTTCAATTGAAAGTCGTGTGCTGAGATTAGTCGCTGTTTCGTTTCGCTTAGGAGTTTCATCGATGTTGGGCGTAATTGTTCGATAAGAAATACCTATTTGATCAAGAAGCTTTGCTCGGTAGCGTGAGCTCGAAGCTAAAATGATGTGATTCATTTTTGTCCTCACCGTAAACATGTTTAGTCGTTCGTATTATGCCAATACTTGGGAATATTAGTTTTTCTAATTATCTTTTGACACGCTTTCCTCTACCACCTATCATGCCGATTCTTATGGTGATCCCGCAATTGATATGCCGTTACCCGCCCAAATCGACCCCCGAAAGCTGGCACTGGCCTCATCTGAGCTGGCAGGAGAGCTTCCAGCTAACCGTCTGTGCCGATTAGCCTCGGCCGAAGTTAGCATTAAAGAGCCAGCAAGAGCCATTATTGCCTTCAATATTGATGAGTCTGGATTTACTCTCATGACTGGTTCAGTGTCCTTGCAGGCGGCTGCGCAGTGTCAAAGGTGCCTCAATGACGTTGATATTTGTATAGAGAGTGAATTTACATTAACAGTGATGTCTAAGGAGAATGAGTGTCTCTGGAACGATAAATTGATTGACCCGTTGATAATGGAGAAAGGTACTCTTGATCTTCATCACTTTCTTGAAGATGAGTTAATTTTAGCTTTGCCGATTGTCAGTTATCATGAAACAGAGAAATGTACCCACAACTTATATAAATTGGCCGACATTTCAAATTATTGTGTAACGAGAGGCCCATTCGATATATTGAGCCAATTGAAGATTTGAGAATAATTCAATCGAGATAAAAGGAGAAGCGTATGGCAGTTCAAAAAAGTCGTAAAACTCGCTCAAAAAGAGGAATGCGTCGATCTCACGACAAACTATCTAACCCGACCATCTCGATAGAAGAAGTCACTGGTGAAAAGCATTTGCGGCACAATGTTTCAGCAGACGGATTTTATCGCGGAAAAAAAGTTGTTGAGACCTCCGAATAATAACTGGCTCTGACTTGTCTGGCCCAATCCGAATAGCTCTAGACGCCATGGGGGGTGACGGCGGACCCTCTGTTACCATTCCGGCGTTAATTGACTTTTTGCAAAATCATCCGGAAACCGAGTGTCACCTCTTTGGGGATGAACGGCTCGTTAATGATGCGCTTGAAAAGTTTGGGAATAGTGCGATCCAATCTCAATTAACCATAGTTCCCTGCCCCTCCTCAGTCACAGATGATGAGAGACCCTCAAAAATATTACGTCAAAAACAAGATTCATCTATGGCGCAGGCGATTCGGTCGATCGGAGATGGTACTTGTGATGCCTGCGTAAGTGCCGGGAATACTGGAGCGCTGATGGCGTTTGGAATTCAATGGTTAGGAACGCTGCCTGGTACATCCAGACCTGCCATTTGCGGCAGTATGCCTACAGAAAAGGGAGGTTATCTTGCCCTTGACCTCGGAGCAAATTTAAATTGCTCGGGTGAGCAACTATATCAATTTGCAGTTTTAGGAGCATCAACTGCGGAAATCATCAAGGATACATCGGAACCGACTGTTAAATTATTGAATATAGGTGTTGAAAATAGTAAGGGGCCGCCGAATATCCAAAAGGCCGCAAAATTGATCAAGGAGGATGCCAAACTTAATTTTAGGGGTTTTATTGAAGCTCATGAACTTTTTCATACTGATGCAGATGTGGTCGTTTGCGATGGCTGGTCGGGGAACATAGCACTAAAAGCGAGCGAAGGGACCGCTAACTTGATCAGACAAATTCTGAAGGGTCAATCTGATCGAGACCTTTTGTCAAAGTTGGGAAAATATCTTTTGATGGGTGATGGTCAAGAGTTTTATCGAAAATTGAATCCCTCCGCATATAACGGCGCATACTTGCTAGGCCTGAGAGGGAGCCTGATTAAAAGTCATGGTGGCGCAGATATCGAGGCTTTTAGTGAAAGTATTAATGTGGCGCGATTGGCAATCATGCGCGGTTTGGCCGAGAATCTTGCATTCAAATTCGAGTGTAAGTCCTTAGACGGAGTAGTCGATCTAGCATGAAGAGAGAAAAAAACAGTTTGAGTTTTGTTTTTCCAGGTCAAGGCTCCCAGAAAGTAGGAATGCTGCGGGAATTCGGTGCTGAACAGACAGTTGGCGTTACGTTCTCGGAAGCCTCTGAGGTGTTGGGATATGATATATGGAACTTAATCCAAGAGGGTGATCCTTCGGCAATTAATCTCACAGTTCGGACTCAACCAATTCTTTTGTGTTGTAGTTTTGCGTTGTGGCGCTTATGGGTGGCCAGAGGGGGAAAAACTCCAGACTATCTAGCAGGTCACAGCCTAGGAGAATGGTCGGCCCTCGTTTGCGCAGGAGTCATTTCATTCAGGGATGCATTAATTATTGTCGAGGAGCGGGGTGCATTGATGCAATCAGCCGTGCCAGAAGGTTGCGGTGCCATGGCTGCGGTAATAGGTTTGAATGATGAATCTGTTATGGAATGCTGCGAGCAAGCTAGAATAATTGGAGAGGTTGCTGCTGTGAATTTTAACGCTCCCGGTCAGATAGTCATCGCAGGGGACTCCAAAGGAGTTAATAAGGCAATTGCTCTCTGCAAAAGAGCTGGAGCCAAAAGATCAATTTTGTTGCCAGTAAGCGCGCCTTTCCATACCCCGATGATGCGCTCGGCTGCTGAGAGACTTAGCCAGCGATTAAAAGATATAATATTCTGCTATCCTAAGATACCCGTCATTCACAATGTGCATGGTTCCTTTGAGGAAGACCCTGAGAGCATTAAAGCTGCAGTTTTAAAGCAAATATACAATCCGGTTTTGTGGGTCAAATGCATACAGGGGCTCCGAAATCAGGGGACAAACATGTTTGTGGAATGTGGGCCAGGAGGCGTTCTGAGCGGACTTATGCGTAGAATAGATAAAAGCATTAAAGCTCATACGCTTCACACAATAGAAACTTTTGAATCTGCCATCACTGCAGTGTCAGAATAAGTGAGTTAAATGATGGAAACTAAAATTGCCCTAATAACAGGAGCCAGTAGAGGAATTGGAGCAGCGATAGCGATGGCTCTTGGTTCCTCCGGACTAAAGATCTATGGAACTGCCACAACCAATGATGGGGTAGAACTAATCTCTTCTTATCTCAAGCAAAATGGAATAGAAGGCAAGGGTATGTTGTTGGATGTGGCAGATTATGAATCTATTTCCAATCTGGAATTCATGATGGCTAGTCTCAGCGATCGGCCTTCAGTGCTCATTAACAACGCCGGGATAACTAGAGACAATCTGTTAATTAGAATGAGTCTCAATGATTGGACTGATGTTTTTGCCGCTAATCTTCATGGGGTTCAGCGGCTGAGTAAAATTTTTCTGCGAAACATGATTAAGCGCCGATGGGGCAGAATTATAAACATAAGCTCAGTGGTCGGAAGCATTGGCAACCCCGGTCAAACCAACTATTCCGCTTCAAAAGCGGGGCTTGAGGGTTTTTCTCGTTCCCTCGCGGTCGAGGTCGCCTCGCGTAACATAACCGTCAATGTCATATCACCGGGCTTTATTAACACGGATATGACTGAGAAAATCCCGCTTGATAGCCGAGATGCGATGAAAAAAAGGATTCCGTTAGAAAGATTCGGGACGCCAGAAGAGGTGGCAGAAGTAGTTGTTTTTCTTGCAAGCGAACAAGCAAATTATATAACGGGTGAAAACATACATGTTAATGGCGGCATGTATATGTCATAACTAATGGTAATATGGATGTTTTTTCGGAAGGAAGTTAACACGCTAGCATTTTTTTAATTCTAGGGTAAAATGCCGACCTCACCAGTTGGGTTTATACAATCTACTGGCTTTGAAATATTTAAAGAATATAACTAGCGTCCCGCCACAAAGGAGCGATAGAACTATGAGCAGTGTTGAGGAACGAGTCATAAAAATGGTAGCAGAGCAGCTCGGCGTTAAAGAGGATGATATCCAAACCGGATCGTCCTTCGTTGAAGATTTAGGCGCAGATTCTTTAGATACTGTAGAGCTCATTATGGCACTGGAAGAAGAGTTTGATGCTGAAATTCCAGACGAGGATGCTGAGAAGATAGCTACTGTCGAAGATGCTATTAATTACATAAATAAAAACAGTTGATTATTTCCCGTGGTCCAAGAGATGGTTAAGTAGCCTGTGCCGGTTTGAGTTTGNNGCGCTCCTCCAGAACCTCTTATTTTTAACTCTATGTTTAAGTTTAATGTCGGTATAGCATGATCCTTTGGAGCAATAGCTTTGTCGCTCTCCACTAAGGCCAAAATACGATTACGCTTAAAGGCTTGAGTTCTATAGAGTCGAAACATTTGTAAAGCTAGTTTGTCTTGGTTAACCTACCAACTCGCTTACTGATAAATACCGGTTCTATGCGGGTTACATTTCTAGCGGTTCTAATTTTTAGCTTGGGCTCGGCAGCGGTCGTTGTCAATCTGAGCCAAAGAATGCTGATACCAGTATCAGCAGTAACCCACCAACCGATAAGCGTGGGGGGGGAACTCTTTGAAAATAAATTGAATGGCTACATGTGGAAGATCGATCGCGGAAGTTCACATGGTGTGGTGTTTAAACAGCTCTACAATGCTGGTTTGGTGAATAGCCCAGACATCGTCAAAATCTTCGCCAGATTGTTGGGTCAAACCACGGTTCAAGCCGGCACATACTGGATAGAGGAGGGAGATACCGCGCTATCTTTGTTGTCGAAATTTTATCATGGTGAAGTCATGATAAACAAGGTTACCTTTCCGGAGGGTTGGAATTTTTCTCAATGGCGAGAGCATTTATCATCTATCTCCCAATTCTCCGATTCACAACGTCTGTCGGACCAAGAGTTGCTGGAGGTGGCGGGTATCACATTAGATCATCCTGAGGGATGGTTTTTTCCGGATACCTATAATTACACAAGCATAGATAAGGCTCCAGATATATTGCGTCGGGCCCATAGGCAAATGCAAAATGTGCTGAAGGAGGAATGGATTGGGCGGGCTGACGGATTGCCCTATGAAGATGCCTATGAGGCATTGATTATGGCATCAATAGTCGAGAAAGAAACGGGTTTGGCTAGAGAGCGCGCAGCCATCGCAGGTGTCTTTGTAAAAAGATTGCGGCGGGGAATGAGACTTGAAACCGATCCCACTGTAATCTACGGGTTAGGAAAGGAATTTGATGGAAATCTCCGTCGGTCGCACTTGAGGCAAAAAACAACGTATAATACTTACGTTATAAGGGGTCTTCCGCCCACCCCTATAGCAATGCCCAGCAGGGCTGCTATTCAAGCAGCTTTAAACCCAATCAGCGCGGAGAGCTTATATTTTGTCTCGAAAGGGGATGGAAGCCACTTTTTTTCTTCGTCTTACGAGGAACATAAAAAAGCAGTAGAAAAGTATCAACTTATGAAGCGTCCAGGTAAATAAAATTTCTATTTCAAACCGGTCAAAGGTGAGTAAACTATTTTCGATGATAACTCATGAATGATAGTCACATAAGAGGAAGCTTCATAAGCATTGAAGGTATCGAAGGTGTTGGCAAGAGCACAAATATACGTTTTATTTGTGAGTTTTTGAATCGGCTTGGTATCGCAAACATTGCAACCAGAGAACCCGGCGGCACGCCAATTTCGGAGAAAATTAGGGATTTGCTGCTTGAAGTCAGTAACAAATCCATATGTCCGATGGCCGAACTTTTAATGATGTTCTCGGGGAGAGCACAGCATATATGTGAAATAATTGAACCAGCTCTCGCCAGCGGTTCGTGGGTTATCTGTGATAGGTTTACTGATGCCACTTATGCATATCAAGGAGCGGGCAGAGGTTTGTCAGTTGATTTAATTCAGCAGTTGGAGATTTTAGTACAAGGAGCTATTCGTCCTGATCTAACTCTTATCTTCGATATTCAAACAAACCTAGGTTTAGAGAGAGCAAATCAGCGTGGTAATCCTGATCGGTTTGAGCGTGAGGATATTGAATTTTTTGATCGAGCAAGACACTGTTACTTGACCATCGCAGATGCCTCTCCAGATCGTTGTAAGCTAATTGATGCTTCGCAATCCATTGGGCAAGTTCAGAGCGAAATTAGGGATCTGCTTGAGCAGTTTGTGGCATCTCGGACATGACATCCGATGTTCTTCTTCCTTTTAATTGGCAATCAAACCAATGGGAGTGGCTCGTATCAAGATACCGTCAGGGCCGTATGCCCCATGCTGTGCTGATGTCAGGACCTGAGTTTGTTGGTAAAGAAAATTTGGCTCTTGCACTTGCTCAAAAGATTCTATGTGTCACTCCAGAATTAGAAGCGGGCGATTCCTGTGGGCGATGTAAAGGATGCCTATTATCTGCGGCCGGCAATCATCCTGACCTCGTTTTGATCAAACCTGAGGTGGACGGTAAAGCAATAAAAATCAGTCGAATTCGTGAACTTGCTTCCTTTGTATTTCAGTCCGCCCAGCAAGGTGGTTGGAGGATTATAATTGTCAATCCGGTCGAAAAGATGAGTGGAGACGCCAAAGTGGCTCTTCTTAAGATTCTCGAGGAACCGCGAGGAAAAACTGTATTCGTCATACTCTCTCATGAATTAGGGCGTGTTCCTGCAACAATAGTTAGCAGGTGTCATAAAATCACTCTGCCTATTCCTCCGGAAAATGTTGTGCTTTCATGGTTACATCATAGCTCCAACGATAAAAATAAAATAAAAAAGGCACTTGAGTTAGCGAACGGAAGGCCATTATTGGCGGAACATTATCTGACCGGCTCTCTGCTGAGTCAGCATGAAGAATTCAATGGGGTTTTAGATGACTTGTGGAACGGTCAGGTTTCACCTCTAGAAGCCGCTCAAAAATGCCACCAAAAGGCGGCACTTGGCCTAATGGATTGGTATCGATTTCGTGTTTATAGTATGGCAAAAGAACGATCTGACGGTGCTGTGGCGCAAGAATTATTTTTTTTCTACGATAAACTTAACAAAGCAAGAAACTGGTT
>NZJL01000080.1 GCA_002692165.1 Porticoccaceae bacterium | reverse complement strand
CAAAATACTCACAATTACGTATGGCCATAATCAGATGAAGGTTGGCGACATTCGTCAGAGAATTTCCCCCATGATGTACCTCATAATTCATCTGGAATGTCTCTGCCGTATGCGCAGTTTTCAGGCAGGAGGTAAGGCCGCCCTTAATCACTGGATCGCCTCGCAGATAGTCGGTCGCCTGCTGCATAATCCAGGGCGCATAGGCCTTTGGTCCCGTGGCAGGAAGCTCCGTTGCAGCTAAGGGTATTTTTAGCACCTGCTTTAGTTTCACGTAGCCATAGATATCGTCATAGGGCAATGGGTCTTCGTACCAATAAAAATCAAGTTCCTCCGCTGCGCGTCCGACTCGAAGGGCGTCCGGGTAACTATAAGCCCAGCATGCATCAAGCATCAGTCGGTAGTCATCACCCACTGCCTTTCGCACCATCTCACAAATCTTAATATCTAGCAGCGGCTCAGCGGGCGGATGAATTTTGTATGCAGACCAACCCAGTTCCTTGTATTTCAAAGCCTCCTCCACGTAGTGCTGAGGAGTCTCTAGGATCGCGGAACTTGCATAGGCGGGCACTGAGTCCCTGTAAGAACCCATAAGCTTGTGGATTGGAATGCCCGCAGCCTTTCCTCCTATATCCCAGAGTGCTATGTCAATTGCGCCAATTATCCGCATAGCATTCCATCCGGTTGCCCAGGTTGATAGGTTCTGCCAAATTCGTTCACGGTGGAGTACATCTTGTCCAACGAGCAGAGGCTTGTATCTCTCTATGATCTGGTTGACATCATTCCCAATTGAGCCAAGCGAAGAGCCCAGGAATGCATGGCCCTCTGAGCCGTCCTCAGCAACAATTGTGACCAGCGCCAGATGAGCGTTATGTGAGCCCGAGCTTTTGAAATGCTTTGTATAACTGGTGGCAGGGATATTTTTCCACTCCCAAACAGTGACCTTAACATTGGAAATTTTCACTCTTGTCTCTCCTGATCTTTCGAGACCCTCACCCCACTAACAGGCTGCGCTCCAGGATAGAAGAAACCCTCCAAAGTGTCGTCATCAATTTCGCCTTCAAAGTCAACCTCGTAATCCCATCCACCCTTGTCAATCGCGAAACTAAACTTCAGTTCGGGGTGGTTATAGGAGCTAGATGCGAGCTTACTTGGGTCTGGAATGTCCTCGGTGGCATAGCTGCCCATGTCTGTAAACTCTATGATTGCTTGAGAGAAATTGAGCAGCTGGGTGCCCCAGGCGGACTGGAGTTCCCAGCTCCCCTCTGCGGGCCCTTTTAGCTTTGCTTTTGAAGTTTTTTCCGGTGGAGAGTCGATCTTTCTGCTAATTGCAAAGGTTCGCTGCGCTAGGTCAGAGATTTTGTTATCGTTCTCACCGCCAACGGCGGATAGCAGACGATCATTGAAAACGCCTACCCATTTTTCAGGCAGCGACTTCGCACCATCCTTTACGCCTAGGATGGAACCAACCGTTGCGCCGGTGCAGTCTGTGTCCCAGCCACCCCTCACTGTATAAACGATACCCTTCTCGAAATCTTTCTCACCATAATAAAGACCCATAACAATTAATGCGGCGTTGTTGATCGTATGCACCCCATGATAGTGCCCATAGTGCTTGTTGATTTTGACCCAGACATTTTCCCAGTTCTTCTCATGTTGGCACCAAGAAAATGTATTTCGCACACACTCAGCAAGGCGACTCTGAGCGGGTATTTCCCCAAGTCCAGCGGTTATAATGTCCTCGGATTTGGAGTAAACAAAGGCGGCTGCAATCATCGCGGCGACGAACATTTCACCATAAATACCGTTCTTCTCGTGCGAGATGGAAGCATCTCGAAATGCTAACTCTGCGGCTAGCTGGGGTTTCCCAGCTGCTACATAGCCAAAGATATCGGCACGGATTTGAGCACCTATCCACTCGCGATAGGGATTGCGGTAGCTTGCTGATTCGGGGGGCCAGATGCTCATAACGAAATTTCGATATGCCGCTTTCTCTGCCGTATAAACCGCCCCATAAGACATATTGGCGATCCATATGCTGGCCATGCTTCTCGGCGTCAATTTAGGACCATAGCGTTCCAGTGCCATTAGACCGAGTATCGGGTAATCCATATCATCGTCCCGGTCCATATACCTGATATTGCCTCGTGTGGATGGTTTATGGACTCCTGACATAAAAGTTTCTGCAAACGGGAGATAGTTATCTAGTGGAAGTGATTTGGTTTTATCGAGGAAGGTATCAATTCGATGTTTCTGCCAGCCCTCGACCGGTTTTCCAAGTGCACATCCGGCTGCACGNCCAAGCCACCCGCCGTAGATGCGGTTGCAGAGCTCTTCATCGTCGATGGAAACAACCAACTCTCGCGGAACGTCGGGGCGCTCTGCCTGAATCGCCTCCAATGAGGATGGCTCGGTATAGGGAAATGAACTTTCAATGGGAAGGTTTACCAGCTCTTCATAAAGGCTCATAAACCCTTCAGTCGAAGCATTGTTTTCGATTGCGGCGGCAATACGAGGCGCTATTTCCTCAGTTTCACAGCCTTCCTCATTCCGTTGTTTCAACTCNAGTTTTATGAGCTTTTGTTCTAGCGAACGCATAGCGATGTCCTCAAATATTTTATAAACAAGGCTACCAGCGTGAGAAAATGCCTACAAGCAAAGCCATTAACAGGAAATGGGTTTGTCACCCATAAAAGATGCGGCCCTGAATCAGGCGCACCTCTGTCTTTCCAAAAATTTTACGTGTCTGTACATTGACTTATCCAAATTTTATCTGTCCCTTTAAATTAATGATCTAAGCTATATTTTTTGGGTGAATACTTGAAGAGAAGAGCTTGATAGCGGTTGGATAATCATAGACAGTAACAGTCTTTTTTGGAGGGAATCCATTGTTTTCTATTGATATGAATACTATTAAGCAGGTTGGTGAATTTGGTTCAGAAGCTTGGTGTGAGGCGTGTGCTGCGTTCGGCGTAGAGATACTTAAAGCATCGGATCTACCGAGAGATTTATCTTGGGGTTTTAGTGAAACCTACACGGCTCCACCAGCACGGTTGGTAAGCGATTATTGGCCCGTGTCCGGTTACCACTTTATGGTGCATGAGGGACTAGTTTCCGGCGGAGGTACTGTTACAGATACTTGTCTCGCGCTGCCCGGATTCCATGTCAAGATGCGCTGGGCCTTTATCTGTAACCAGTCAAGCACAAAATACGGGTTCGCCGGCCAGCGGCAGCGCAGCTCGGAAGAGGCGGTGCTCAAAGAACAGATGCGGGATTATCTTGGCTTTGAACCCGATCTTGGTGCAATACATGATCCCGTTTGGCCGAAGCCGATTGTCGCCGCTCTGAGTGTTGGTGTTGAAGAGGGAGCGGGCTTACATAACATTGCTGCAAGCCTTCAAATGCCGTCACCAGAGTTTTCTGATCTGCCAACCACGGAAATGGGAGTGCCCGAATTTTCATTGATGAACGAAAGTCAGAAAGAAATTTTCTTGGCTTTGTGCAATATTGATAAAACATGAATCATATAATGGTGAGTTTGAATAATGGGTGACTACCAGTAAAATTAAGAATTGCTTACAGTCTCGATCACTTTAAGGATGAGCCATGATAAACCTGAACTCCAGGCTCTACAAGTTTGCAGAGCACCTCTGTTCGCATAGGTTTGGGAGGCCCGTTGGGCGGGTTGACCAAAAATTCATAATCAACATGTTGACCGGTATTTGGCAGACTCGATCAGTGAATTTAACTGAGATTGCTAGGTCGCTTAATGAAGATATCCGACTGCATGCTACTCACAAACGCCTTTCTCGAAATCTCGATAATCGCGACTTACATGAGCGATTATCAACTGGCTTGCTTAAAATGGTCGCTGAGCATGTAAGGCCAGATACTCGATTGCTGGTGCATGTTTATGACATCACCAAAAAGTATGCATGCAAGATCGAATTCTTGTCGGATAAAGAGACTGATTCCAAAGCAGGTTTCAAGGTTTGCGAGATTCTGGCAACCCAACCGAACTCAGAGGCCTATATGCCCATGCTTGCATGCATCTGGTCTGATCAGACGCCTGATTATCAGAGCGATGAAATGGAAATTCAAAAAGCGGTCAAGCAGGTTCTTAAGGCAACAGAAAATAGAGGCATATTGTTCTTTGATGATCGAAGCCTGAGGGGTAATTTAGTTCAGCAACTAATGAGCGATTCCAAAGCTAATTTTGTTGCCATGGTGGATGATGTTAATTTGGTTGTGAACTGCAGGGGAGCTAAGGCAACTCTGAAGTCGCTTTGTGAGGATATCGAAACTCCTTACGGTAAAATGATGTTTAAACTCGTTCCAGAGGGGATTTTGGGATCCTCATCTCAGACCGATATGGATCTTTTCATGCATGTTGGCTCTCTCCCTATTAAATTGCTTGAAAACCCTCGAAGACTCAGTCTGATCGCACTAAAATCCCAAAACCGCTTGGTCGGTGATCATGTAACGCCCTTGATTACTTCNCATACCCGACTGCGTTCAAGAAAGGCTTTGATGGGTTTGGTTGAGTCCTTTCTATCGATACATGATGTCATTGGCCTCCACAGCGAACTACGGGATAAATTTAACCCATCTGGGTTTCGTGTCCTCACATACAGTCGTCTGCAGCTTCTATTGACGTTGCTCCAAGCGGTGATATGTTCCGAATCATCTTTGCCGGGAAAAGTCGCTGTTATGGATCAGCAGTGGTCGAGACAACCGCATGATGGAGATATAAATCGAACATATTACCGCCCTGACGGGGATTGGGGACGAAGCGTTGACGAGTAAAAAGATGCAAGCAATTCTCGATGCCATCAAGAGTCAATGCGCTAAGAAAAGGTACGTTGGTTCTATGGAGGAACAGCGCGAGGGCTTTGATAGGCATATGGCCTCCCTTCAGGTCCCGAAGTCGATTGTGACGGAGGGCTTTTTTTTGGCTGGACGTCGGTCGCGACGTTTTATGCCAGATAGGCAAAAAACTCCGGAAGCGGTCCTTTTCTTGCACGGTGGTGGGTATAGAACAGGCTCCTTGAATTCTCAAAGTTCGATTATGGGTCACCTCGCCGTTGCCTGTGATGCCGAGGTCATTGGCTTAGACTACCGGCTGGCGCCAGAAAATCAATATCCGGCGGCACTAGACGATTCGGTAGCGGCATTTGTCGAGATTTGTAAATCCCTCGATGAGAACAAAGTGATGATATCAGGCGACTCGGCTGGGGGTTGTCTTGCTCTTGCCCTCCGTTTAAAGGACGAAAACTTGCCTCTGCCTGGCTGCCTAGAACTCCTGTCGCCGGCAACCGATCTGACGATGAGTAGGAATAGCTATGGCTGATATAGGAAGATTCTTCAACCTGAATATTCGGGGAATGGTCGATGACTGAGCGAGACTTAGAAAGAGTTGTCTCAGACTATAACCGCGATGGTTTTGCCATTCTTCCGGCTTATTTGAATGGGTCCCAACTTAATGCTTTGAGAGACCGCGCAGTTCCTCTGGCTCGTAAGCTACTGGAAGATAATGGCGGCCAAGGTAGATTTCCAAACCTGTTCAAGTCCTTGCAACGCTATGATGAATGGTTTGACGAGCAACTCAGGGAGGGGTGTCATGTCCCGCTGATCAATCATCTGATGGATGGCGATGCCGTGGGCGTGTCTGCCGCCTGGTTTGATCGTCCAAAAGGCGAAATGTCGGGAATCGAGCCTCATATAGACGCAGTTGGTGAAAATGCTTCTGCAAACCCGGGTGTAACTATTTGGTTTGCCTTGGATCCTGTGGATTTAGGAAATGGTTGCGTGCACTACCTGAAGGGGTCGCAAAAGAAAAATTACCCTGGCGAGACTTGGGTCGCCGACGTCAACAAAGAAGCTGAAGATGCCTTCGCCGCGCAACTGAATCCAGGCGATGCAGTGGTTCATAGTGCACACACGGTCCACTGGTCTGGTGGAAATTTCACAGGCTTTCCCAGACGGGCGATTTCTTACTTTTATCTTAGCCGATCGGTTTATCACTCATATCAAAAGAAAAGGAAACAAAAATGACAGATTTTGACGAAGCTGCGCTGCGGACGTCACTTGTGAAGGCATACAATCAAGTGGAGAACAAAGGCCTAATGAACCAATCCTCGGGGAACCTAAGCTGCAGGCTTCCGGGGGGAATGCTAATTTCTTGTACCGGGGCGTCAGCTGAAAACCTGACAGAAGATCGTGTGGTGATGGTTAATGATGATGGAAGTTTTGTTGGAAAGTTGAAGCCTTCGACTGAATGGAGGATGCACCTAGAGGTCTACAGACGACAAGAGAAAGCAAATGCTGTCGTTCATACCCACTCAGATTATTGTGTAGCGTTGGCTTGCAACAACCTGCCTCTGCCCGGTTTTCACTATATGGTTGGTCTGTTTGGGAATAGCAGTGTTCCTTGCGTACCTTATTCGGTATTCGGCTCACAAGAACTTGCTAATGACGCTGCCGAGGGTCTAACTGATCAGGCCGCATGCCTGCTCGGAAGCCATGGTATGATCTGCCGTGGTGGTGATTTCGATATTGCGGTTGGGCATGCTGAGCGATTAGAGATCATTTGTAAGCATTACGTGCTCGCAAGATCTTTAGGCGAGCCCGATCTATTAACGGACGAGCAGTGGGACGAGTTTTTCGGGAGGGCACAGAAGGTCGCTTATTCCAACTTCATATGAGCGACCTTATTTAAAGGTTTTCCTTGCCAGAGGATTCCACCAGTTTCGGAGAGGGCCAGCAATGGTCAGCCCCGTTAGCCGTCGCAATTTGAAACCAAGCTCCAAGTGGTTCATCATAGGAGAAACTAGGGATCGTAGCAGCGCTATGTTGAAATAGGAGAGGCGCAGGAGCATGGATACGGACGCTAGCGCGAGTTTGCTCGGTCCTTGGCTTTTCAGGCCTGAAGATTACTAGGGCCCCACGAAATGTGCTCTACACCTAAAATTAGTTAGCTAAAAGTGATTATTTAAAAGAGCGCTGCGTCGATGCGCCAAGCTAAGGACGCTCGTTTTTCACCGGTTTTTCTGGAGATATGCGCCGTGAATTTTGATTGGCAAGCCACCTGGATGACTGAAGAGCACCTGATGTTCAAGGAATCGACGCGTAAATTTATGGAGGCTGAGATTGCCCCGAACGCCGATCAATGGGCTGAGCAAGGAGTTGTCGATAGAGACTTCTGGCTCAAGGCCGGCTCCGCGGGGTTGCTTGGAGCTTCCGCTCCTGCCGAGTTTGGTGGGGCAGGAGTAGATCAGAGTTTTGATGCCCTGACCATTTATGAGCAGGCNCGTGNCGGGGATGCCGGGTGGGGGTTTGGTGTCCATAACATCTGTTTGCATTACATCATGGTGTATGGAAATGACGAGCAAAAGTCCCGTTGGTTGCCGGGCCTCGTTTCGGGCGAAACGATACCAGCCATTGCGATGACCGAACCCGGTACCGGATCTGATCTGCAGGCGGTTAAGACCGCGGCCACTGCTGATGGCGATGACTACATCATAAATGGATCAAAAATTTTCATCACGAATGGCCAGCAAGCCGACCTATTGATCGTAGTGGCGAAGACAGACAAGGAAGCAGGTGCTAGCGGAGTATCGCTAATCGTTTTGGAGGCCTCTGAAGTGACCGGTTTTCAGCGAGGACGGAACCTGAGGAAACTTGGCATGAGAGGTCAAGATACTTCCGAGTTGTTTTTTGAAGATGTCAGAGTGCCTCGAGCCAATCTGCTGGGGCAAAAGGAAGGAAGAGGATTTTTTCAGTTAATGAATCAGTTAGGTTGGGAGCGTCTCGTAATTGGAATCGGAGCCGTTGGAGCAATGGACGGGATGATATGCGAGACTGTCCGTTACGTTAGGGAACGTAAAGCATTTGGACGGAGGTTGATGGACTTTCAAAATACGCGATTCAAACTAGCCGAAGCTAAGAGCAAATTGGAGGTTACTCGTTCCTTCGTCAATGAGTGCATTATTAAAGTGATTGGGAATAAGTTGGAGTCGGTAGATGGCGCAATGGCCAAATGGTGGGGTTCCCAAATGCAGTGTGAGGTGGCCGACGAATGCTTACAACTGTTTGGTGGATACGGGTACATGATGGAGTATCCCATCGCTAAGGCCTACGCTGACGCGCGTGTTCAAAAAATCTACGGTGGAAGCAATGAAATTCAGAAGGAGTTGATTGCGCGCTCCCTAGATGGCTGATTGATGTCCAAAAGGAAACAATTCAGGATTGCAATATGCTGCTCGCACCATCGCAAAATGCTAACTATCTGTTTGCTGCAATTTGCCAGTTTTTCACATACTTAATAGTCATGATGTCGCCTAGTGGAGCTGGAGCTATCGAGAAAGCAGACATAATCTTGAGTTCAAATAGAGTGATAACAATGGTAGGGGAGAAAACTTCTCGTCCTTTATCGATCGCGGTAAATGGGGAACGCATTGCGTGGATCGGAATTCATGAAGCAGGAAAAAAATCCGAGGCCAGCATATTTTGCTCGGTGATAAATCCATTTTGCCGGACTTTGTAGACGTGCATGGGCATGCATCCTTCCTGGCCTTTAAGTCGCAATTTTTGAACGTTGCCTCTCCCCCCGTGGGCGGGGGTCAAAGGAATTCAGGATTTGAAAACGGTACTTCAGAAATCTTTAGACGCTAAAAACTTTGAACCTAGTGAGTGGCTTATCGGCCTTGGACATGATGACTCCTTATTGAAGGAGAAAAGGCATCCCATTAGGATTGATTTGGCTGAAATCAGCCTAGAAATACCGATTTACTTATTCCATGTTTCTGGACACTTAGGAGTGGCCAACTCCAAAGCATTCTCAATCGCAAAGCTGAGCGCCGCTTCGAAAAACCCGCTGGGTGGGAGAATTCGACGGTTCCTGAATTCATCGGAGCCGACCGGTGGTGTTGAGGAAGCGGCGGTTTATCCCTTTCAAGCTATGGCCATGAATTCAGTAAAAAATCCTGCGAGAGGCTTCCAAAAAGCGATAGAGATATATGCAAAAAATGGCATCACCACAGCACAAGATGGTGCAGCGAGTTTTCAGACTCGATCATTACTCGGAACTGCAGCCGAGAGAGATCCCTTTGATATTGATGTTATTGCTTACGTAACATCACAGGGTATTCCTATTTCTCAAATTAGGTCGCTAAATTTTGGGCAGTATGAAAAGCGGATAAAGCTTGGTGGGATAAAACTGATTCTCGACGGTTCACCACAAGTCAAAACGGCCTACTTATCAAAACTCTATCTGAAGCCACCGCATGACGAGGGCTAATAATACCCGGGTTATCCGGTAATTCCGCAAAGCGTTTTGAGCGCTAAGATGCAAGAATTTAACGATGCCAAGATACCGGTGTTGGCGCATTCGAATGTTGACGCAGCAGCAGATATGTTGATTGAGGCTGTCAAAAGGGCCAAGATCCAATACGATCATATAACCGTTATGATCCATGTACAAACTGTGAGGGAAGATTAACTCGATAACATGAGCGCACTTAAGATCATACCGTCATTCTTTTCCTCGCATACCTTTTATTGGGGGGACTGGCATAGGGACTCGGTTTTTGGTCCGCAGAGAGCACTGCGCATTAGTCCTGCTAGATCAACAGTCATTAGAAAAATGCCTTACACCGTCCATAATGATACCCCCATAGCCCCTCCCGATATGATTAGGCTTTTATGGGCAACAACAAATAGGTTGACAAGATCTGGAAAGATTCTCGGAGCGGGCCAAAGAATTTCCACATATGACAGCTTGAAAGCAATAACAATTAATGCAGCCTATCAGCACTTTGATTAGGGTGATAAAGGAAGTATAGAGGTGGGTAAATTGGCTGATTTGGTGTGGCTTTCCGAGGATCCCCCGTCTATTGCCGACAAAATCGTTGATGAACCTGAAAGTGTTGGCGACCTACTTGCGTGGCAAAGAAATTTTCAGACTTAATAATTGATATTAACATTGCAAAAAAATTTTTTGCGCGATGGTCCGCTAGTAGCAATCAATAAGCAACTATATAATTCGGATTTTAGCGAGGCGGATCACAAACTCGAAAAATTCTGTTACAACCCCGTCAACCTTAATTATTTGGAAACCGGAATTTGAATATTATGCTGAGAAATTGTTTTTTATTTGTGCTTGTTGGTGTAATGACCACTGCACTTTTTGTAGCCCAGACGACTTGGAGCAATCTTTTGTGGTTATACGAAATGCAAATGCCAATTACCGGGAAGATTATAATAACCACAATGATTTCCGATCTGATGGGTCTGAACGGCGGGGGAGTTCTTCCCATTCCGATGGTTGCAATCATATCTGCAGTGTTATTAATTGCGTTTGCAGTAGCTCGAATCCTATTGATCTGGATTATGATTAATCCGGTATTGCTCTACAGCATTGGCGGCGCGGCAGGGATATGGACGTTCGTGTTCTTAATGCCGTTTTTTTTCTTTGACGTCGATGTAATGGCGGGTGCACGAACCGCGTTGGGTAAACTTGTACTTGCTTTCATTGGCGGGATAGGGGGTTATCTGTTTGGGAGTAATTTAACTCGGAGTGAATCATGAGACAGATTTATTACTTTTTCTTGGCGGCGATAGTCTTCTGTTGCCCTATTACCAAAGCATCAGAAAACTTCATTATCGAAACGATAGCAAGCGATCTAGATCACCCCTGGAGTATTGCTGTTTTGTCAAATAATGAATTTTTATTTACAGAGGGAACGGGTCGGTTGCGTCACGTGGTGGATGGCAAACTTGATCCAAGTCCCGTCAAAGGAATACCTCCGGTATTGTTTGAGGGGCAGGGAGCACTTTCAGATGTGGTTTTGCATCCGGAATTCGACATTAATCGATACCTTTACCTGTCATTTTCTGAAACTGATTCGGCCGATTCAGACCTAAACACGTTGAGGGTTATCCGCGGTAAATTTGAAAATGGAGTTTTTTCCGAAGCTTTTACGGTGTTTAGTGCCACTCCTCTAAGAAAGCAAGTCCTTCATTACGGGGCAAGAATGTTGTTTCTGCCAGATGGAACCCTATTGATTACAGTGGGCGATGCCTTCAATCATCGAGAAGATGCTCAAAGGTTGGATAACCATTTTGGCAAGGTTATCCGCATAAATGATGATGGTTCGGTACCAAGAGACAATCCATATGTTGGGCACAATTCTGCGCTCCCTGAGATCTGGACATACGGTCATAGGAATATGCAAGGCTTAGCTTTGGGTAGCGATGGGAAACTAATTTTTGAGCATGAACACGGTCCCAAAGGTGGGGATGAACTGAATATCTTAAAACCAGGACTAAATTATGGTTGGCCCGCTATTACTTACGGTATTGATTACAGTGGTGCATTGATATCTCCATTCACCAAAAAAAAGGGTATGGAACAGCCAATTAAACACTGGGTACCGTCGATAGCCCCATCAAGTATGGTCTTTTATGATAAGGACATGTTTCCTGGTTGGAAAGGCAGCCTACTATTGTCCGCTCTGGTTCCCGGGGACGTTCGGAGATTATCCATAAGAGGCGAAAGGTTAGTTGCAGAAGAGGTTCTCTTCGAGCATCTAGGGAGGGTGAGGCACATCAATATTGCTCATAATGGCAGTTTATTGATGCTCACAGATGGATCAAACGGAAAATTGATTCGTGTTTCGAGGGGCGATTCTTCCGCCTCAAATTCAGTTATGGGGGAGTGAAAAATAAATTTAAAGTTAAGGTGTCCAAACCTTCCTTTTCGAATCTTATACTTGCTTCTGAGACTTTGTCCCCGATGGTCTTTCATATACTCAGAAATGAAAACTCAATGCGATAGCCAATTTCCGTTGGCGTTTTCCACGCATAAAATATTAATTCGAGCTGCTCAAGAGTAACTCCGTGAACTAATCAGTATAACATGACGTAATATGACAAATGTTCGAATCGCATAGCAACGATTGATTTAAATGTTCATTCCTGCGGTTGACATTGGGTAGGAGCACGTTTTTTCCCGAACTAATCGGTTAAAAGGCCTTGAAGCATTCGGGATTCTCACAAAGATCAATGGAAATGAACCATGAGCAACAGAAAATCAATTATGGGGATAATGTTGTGTCTGGTGACAGCCTTTGTCGTGACGGAAGCTCTAAGTCATGATAGTGCTTCAGTTCACGGGTATCCCATCGTTCTTTTATGCTGTTGCACTGCCTTTGCAATTCAGTGGTTAATTTTTGTTCCAGCTTATATTTTTCAAACGGAACACTATTATGACCTCGCTGGATCCCTCACACACATCACGGTGATGCTATTGGCCCTGGTTTTAATACCAGTGATCACTTTGCGAGACCTTTTACTGGTTCTTTTGGTGTTTGTTTGGGCATCTAGATTGGGTTCATTTTTGTTTTTTCGGGTAAAAGAAACAGGGAGTGATGGAAGATTCACACTGATCAAGTCGCGATTTTGGTGGTTTTTAATGACATGGACTCTCCAAGGTTTGTGGGTGTTTCTTACGCTCGCCATGGCATTGGCTGCTCTAACCTCAAACTACAAAACAGACTTGCATTCTTTCACATGGTTAGGTTTAGGAATCTGGGCCTTTGGATTTGTTTTTGAGGTAGTTGCAGACTACCAAAAGACAAAATTTCGAAGGGACCCGAATAAAAAAGATGAATTTATCACGCATGGGTTGTGGTCTTGGTCAAGGCACCCGAATTATTTTGGGGAGATGCTGTTATGGATTGGTATAGGAGTATTATCCGCACCAGTTCTAACGGGGTGGCAGTGGATTAGCTTGATTTCACCTATTTTTGTGATTTTGCTGTTATTGAAAATTAGCGGCGTTGAACTACTCGAAGCTCGAGCAAGAAAACGGTGGGGTCAAAACCATGACTATCAACAGTATATTGAGAGAACCTCTAAGCTAATCCCGCTACCTCCAAAGGTATAGCATTAACGCTTTGATTTCTTGGCATTGGAATGCGGCTCTTCCACTTCGGTTTCGCATAAAATTTTGAAATCAATCGAGGGGTGTTCTCAGAGACGCAAGGCTCTCCCTCATGCGGCTTAGGTGGGAATCTAGGTTGGGGCCTTTCTTCTGGGCGACGCCTATAGCTAGTGCGTCAATAACGACTAAATGGGCTATTCGCGATGACAACGGAGTAAAGATTTGATTGTCATCCACCGAATCAACCTGAATTGATATTGTTGCTGCGGCTGCGACCGGAGAGTGTGAAGGAGCTATGCCGATTACTATACCACCAGAATTCTTGACTAATTCTATAGAATCCAAAAGCGCTAGACTACGTCCAGATTGAGAGATAGCAACGGCAACATCGTCGAGCTCCAAGGAGGTTGCTGACATATTTTGCAGATGGGGATCAGCATATGCTGACGCTGTGATCTGCAGGCGAAAAAATTTATGTTGCGCATCGAATGCAACAGCTGCCGATGCGCCGAATCCGTAAAACTCCAAACGCTTAGATTTATAAATTGCCGAAACGGCAGCGTCCAGGTTTTCTAAGACGAGGTTATCTCGCACTCTAAGCAACGTATCTACGGTTGAGTCGAAAACTTTGAACGTGTAATCTTTGATGGAGTCTGTGTCAGTCACAGCAATTTGGCCGTGGCTCGGGCTGGAGGCTAACTGCTGAGCGAGAGCCAGTTTAAAGTCTTGGAATCCGCGACAGCCAATTGCTCGACAAAATCGCACCACAGTAGGCTCACTAACTTGAGCTCTTTCAGCAAGGTCAACTATCCGCATTCTTATAACTGGCATTAAATTTTGCAAAACGAATTCGGCAACCTTGCGCTCAGACTTTCTTAACTTAGGCAGTTCTTCGTTGATCGACTGTGTGAGTAACGCCGGTTTCATGCGAGTCACCCTAACCATTTAGTAAAAAATTTACAAGATTAAACATCACTAACTGAGATAATAGGGGAAGAGGTTTCAGTTTAGTGGTTCATAGACACTTCCGGCGGGACAAAATTGAAAAGAAAACGCACATAATGGCCGTATTTTGGTCACTAACTTGGTAAACTCCATTATCATGGATGTCACCAAAATTCTTCACAAGTTAAATCCTCAGCAGAAGACTGCAGTTACCAGTGAGCACCAGCATTTATTGGTGCTCGCAGGTGCTGGTAGCGGTAAAACTCGGATTCTCGTTCATCGTATAGCATGGAAATTACAAGTATATAACGTCCCATCTCATGCGATATTAGCGGTTACTTTCACTAATAAAGCAGCGCGTGAAATGAAGGAGCGAATTGATCAATTACTTAAAATTCCAATTCAAGGCATGTGGGTAGGAACTTTCCATGGGCTTGCGCATCGTTTGCTCAAGTCTCATTGGCGAGATGCTGGGCTGAAGGAAAATTTTAAAATACTTGATTCTGAGGATCAGTTACGTCTCATAAAGCGACTGATGCGGTCTCTTAATTTAGATGAGCATCGCTGGCCCCCAAAACAGTTTCAATGGTGGATTAACTCTCAGAAAGATGAAGGGTTAAGATCTAAACACATCGAGGAAAATGGGGATCCATACTTGTCAACAATGCTTCGAGTATATCGGGAATATGAAGCAAATTGTGATCGCCTTGGCGTTATCGATTTTGCCGAACTTTTGCTGAGATCTTTGGAATTATGGAGAGACAACACTGAGCTTCTTAAACATTATCAAAACCGATTTCAACATGTTTTAGTAGATGAATTCCAAGACACTAATGCTGTTCAGTATGCTTGGTTAAGAATCTTAGTTGGCTCGAGATGTTGTATTACAGCAGTTGGGGACGACGATCAGTCAATTTATGGTTGGCGCGGTGCAAAGGTAGACCACATCCTTCGTTTCGAAAAAGACTTTGAAGACACCACCATAGTCCGTTTAGAACAGAACTATCGATCGACATCGAATATCCTAAGGGCTGCTAATTCGGTGATTGAAAAAAACTTTGACAGACTTGGAAAAACATTGTGGACAGATGCTGAGGAGGGAGAAACTGTAGCGCTTTATGCGGCCTTTAACGAGCACGAAGAGGCTCGTTATATTATCGAATGCATCAAACAATGGGTTGACGAAGGCAATAGGCTTGAAGAAGCTGCGATTTTATATCGCTCGAATGCCCAGTCGCGCGTTCTTGAGTCTGCGATGTTACGCGCAGAGATTCCCTATCGCATATATGGCGGACAGCGGTTTTATGAACGCATGGAAATTAAAAACGCTTTGTCTTATCTGCGCCTGATTAGTAACAGCGACGATGATATAGCATTCGAACGCGTTGTTAACCTGCCCAGTCGGGGAATTGGAGAGCGCACGCAAAGTGCGATCCGACAAATCGCAAGACGGCAGGGCTGTTCCCTTTGGTCAGCCTCCTCACAGGCAATAGCCAACAATGAATTATCTAGCAGAGCAAGCAACGCATTGGCCATGTTTTTGGAGCTTATCAACGCAATAACTCACGAGGTCAAAGAACTCCCCTTGATCGAAAAAACCGAAACCATGATTAAGCAGAGTGGTTTGATGGATTTTTACAAGCGTGAGAGGGGTGAGAGAGGTATGGCTCGCGTAGAGAATTTGGAGGAGTTAGTAAGTGCCTGTGGAAATTTTGAACCCGAGGAAGCGAATTTGGCACCGTTGACTCAGTTTTTAGATCAAGTCGCTCTGGATGCGGGTGATCGGCAAGCTAATATCGATGAGGATGCAGTTCAATTAATGACTCTTCACAGCGCGAAGGGTCTAGAGTATCCGCTCGTTGTTATTGCTGGCATGGAAGAGAATCTGTTTCCTCATGCCATGTCAATTGAGGAGCCTGGTAGACTTCAGGAGGAACGCCGATTAGCCTACGTGGGCATCACTCGTGCCATGACAAAACTTTATTTGACGTTTGCGGAGTCTCGCTCTGTTCATGGAAGAGAATCATTTAATTCGGTCTCGCGATTTGTTCGTGACATTCCCAGTGACGTCATAGAAGAGGTTCGATTAGGTAATACGATTGTGCGGCCAACCACTTATGCGAATTCTTCGGTGCGAAGCGACTCTGGATTGAATTCAGGGTTTAGCCTTGGCCAACAGGTTTGTCACAGAGCGTTTGGCGAGGGTGTTATTCTTAATTTTGAGGGAAGCGGACCGCGTGCGCGTGTTCATATCAAGTTTGAGGACGTCGGGACAAAAATATTAATCTTAGAGTCTGCGA
>NZJL01000079.1 GCA_002692165.1 Porticoccaceae bacterium | reverse complement strand
TAAGCGCTAAATCACCCGTTATCGAAGGAGTGGATAGCGCTGATTATGAGGTCGATGTTGATTTGCTTACAAGAGTCAACGTGAGAGTATACAGGCCAGTCGATCGAGAGGGTCATTTGCCAGCCATGCTATGGTTGCATGGCGGAGGGTATTGCTTGGGTAGCATACAAATTGACGACGAATTTGTGAGAAAAATGGTAAAAATTATTGGCTGCGTCGTCGTTTCGGTAAACTATCGGTTAGCGCCCGAGAACAGATTTCCCGGGGCTTTGGATGATGCCTATGCGGTATTGAGGTGGATTTTTCGGGAGGCAAATGGCTTATCAATCGATGCAGATCGATTGGCGGTTGGAGGCATCAGCGCCGGCGCTGGACTGGCGGCTGGCGTGGCATTGGCTGCCCGTGACAGGGGCGAGGTCAAATTGATTTTTCAATCGTTATGGTGCCCAATGCTGGATGACAGAAACAACTATGTGTCAAGTTACGCTATTAATGACCCACGAGTTTGGAGTCGGGATGATAACCTTCGTGCTTGGCAAGCTTACCTGGGCAAAGATTTTAACGGGAATGATACATCGCCTTATGCAGCTCCATGCAGAGCAAAGGAACTGGCGGGGCTTCCACCGGTTTATATGCGAGTTGGGTCGCTAGACCTCTTTTTGGACGAGAATACCGCCTATGCTCAGAGATTGGTGTCGGCGGGCGTGCAAACGGATTTTGCGGTGGTAGATGGTGCGTTTCACGCTTTTGAAATGCTTCCAGATGCTGAGCTGTCTCGACAAGTGCGTGCTGGGCATTTCGCTGCCATAACAGATGCATTGTTCTAATAAATAATGTGATTCAGGCATCCTCTCGGTAGACTAGCCGCCCAAACAATATACCTATCTCAAAAAGAAGCCACATGGGAACGGCCAAAAGAATCTGTGATATTACATCCGGTGGAGTTAAGAGCATTCCGAAAAAAAAACAACCGACGAAGACAAATGGTCGTTTGGCAGCAAGGTTTTTGGGATTTGCTACCCCCATCCATGACAAGATAATCACTCCAATCGGGATTTCGAAGCTCACGCCGAATGCAAAAAACAGCTTCAATGCGAAGTTCAAATAGCTCCGCATATCAGGCATGATAGTTATACCGTCAGGTACGGCGCTAGCAAAAAACATAAAAATTAATGGAAAAACAATGTAGTAGGCGAAGGCCATACCTGCATAAAAAAGCACTACGCTCGAAACAAACAACGGTATGGCAATTTTCTTTTCTCTCTGATAGAGCCCTGGCGCGAGGAACGCCCATATTTGGAATAGGATATATGGCATGGCAGCGAAGAGTGATATTACCAGAGTCAATTTAAAAGGAGTTAAGAAAGGTGAAGCGACGTCAGTGGCAATCATTCCTGAAGATTCGGGAATAAATGCACGAATAGGCAATGAAACATAGAGATATAACTCGTTGCTAAATGAAAATAGCCCTGAAAAAATAATTAGCACGGATAATATGGATTTTAGGGCGCGGTCCCTAAACTCGATTATATGTTCTAGGAAAGGCTGGCTGGCTAAAGGTTCCTCGGTCACGGCCATCAGCTCTCTTTAAACGGCGTTTTTGCCTCAGTCATTAACTTCTCGGTTTCCTGCTTTGTGTTCTCGAGATCGCGCAAAATTTTTTCGTTATGCAATTGCTCCCTAACTTGATCCATACCGAGTTCATCCTCGATCTCTTTTTTTGCACTAGATAATGATGCTTTTATGCGCCCAACCCATAGGTTTATTCCGCGGAGCGTCTCTGGCAGGCGCTCGGGACCCATAACAACGAGGCTTATGACGCCTACGACCATTAGTTCAGAGAATCCAATATCAAACATAATTGTGAGCTTCGTTAATTACGATTAGGCAGTCGATGATGTGAGCTACTCATCGGGTATTTTTGAATTTTTGCTGTTTTTTGCTTCAGGTTGATGAGCTGTTTTTTCATGATCTTCGTCCGTAGCCATAGAATCTTTGAATCCTTTAATAGCACCCCCGACATCGGTTCCGATATTGCGCAGTTTTTTCGTACCGAAGAGTAATGCAACAATAATCAGTATTATTAATAGTTCCCATCCACTAAAGCCCATTTTGTTTACCCTCTTTGTATTTAACTTTTCGGTCGGCGGGATTTTTCTTCGAATCCCGAGACCTCAAATCTTCTGTTAAGTTCATCTAATACTGCTTTTGCATCAGTACCCAGGTGAGATAGCATTACCATAGTATGGAACCAAAGGTCAGCTGTTTCATGTATGACTGCATCGTTGTCACCACTCAAATTGGCGTCTTTGGCAGCAAGAATGGTTTCGATGCTTTCCTCACCGACCTTCTCTAGGATTTTGTTGATTCCTTGTGCGTGCAATGAAGCAACGTATGAGACAGTCTTCTTCTGGCTTTTTCGCTGCTCTAGCAATTGGGTGAGTTGTCCTAATATGTTTTCATTCATGGACCAATAACCTTAGGTTTTTTAACAGTTGATTCCACAATCTCCCAATTATCGTCATGAAGGGTTTTGAAAAAACAGGACTCGCGTCCCGTATGACAAGCTATACCATTTACAGCTTCAACTTTTAGCAAGATCGCATCGCTATCACAATCGATTTGAACTTCAATCAGCCTGAGAATATTTCCGGATTCTTCTCCTTTTCTCCATAGCTTGTTGCGCGATCTTGACCAATATACTGCTCGCTGTTCTGCAACAGTTGTTTCAAGAGCTTCTCTATTCATCCAAGCTAACACGAGCACTCTTCCACTGAGCGCATCTTGAGTAATTGCAGGAACTAATCCATCTTTATTCCATAATACTTGGTCAGCATAAGTCATTTTATTAATCTGTTAGGCAAAAATGCTTGATGTCGGGAAGTTAATTATGGCAGCAGTTCGTCTTTAAAAACAGTATTGTCTAACGAGCTATCATTATAAAGATAGCTGCGACAACAAGGATTAGGTTTAACGGAGGAATTTGATCGATGGACTTTAGCCATTCAGGGTAAGCTGTCAAAACTCCTGAAGACAGTAAAATTATTGCAAACGCTATCCTAGATGCAATGTGTTTGGAGTTTTTGTCAACTGACGGTGAATTTGAATCTTTCTTATGCTGCGAGTGCTCAAGCGCTCCGAAAATAAGAGGGGGTAGTTGAGGGAGTTGCTCTATCCAATCGGGCAGTTGGGTCTTTAATGAGTGGTATACGCCGGCGGGCGAGTAACGTTTTTTAATCCATCTCTCAAGGAAAGGTTGCGCTGAGGCCCAAAGGTCGAGCTGNGGGTAGAGCTGACGGCCTAGGCCCTCAACATTTAACAATGTTTTTTGCAACAACACTAGCGAAGGTTGAACCTCCATGTTGNATTTTCTTGCTGTGTTGAAGAGCTGAACTATCATATGACCCATAGAGATCTCATTCAGTGGTCGTTGAAATACAGGTTCACAGACCGCACGAATAGCGCCTGTAAATTCATTGATTGANGTGTNCTTGGNNACCCACCCAGAGCGGATATGGAGTTCNGCAACCAATCGATAGTCGCGCTGAAAGATTGCNAANAGATTCCTTGCCATNTANAANTGATCTTCCTTACTCAATGAACCCATNATGGCNCAATCTATAGCGATATANGTTGGTGANCGGGGATTATCGCAATCGACGAAGATGTTACCTGGNTGCATATCGGCATGGAAAAAGTTATGTTCAAAAACTTGCTGGAAAAAAATCTCAACTCCGCGCTCGGCAAGCAGTTTTAAATCAGCATCGGCGGCTTTTAATGCAGTTATGTCTGTCACTGGGGTGGCGTAAATTCGATCCATTACAAGAACATTTTCATTGGAATAATCCCAAATAATTTCTGGAACGAAAAGAAGGGGAGACTTTTTAAAATTGTTGCGCAGGAGGGATGCGTTGGCACCCTCAGATTGCAAATTCAATTCGGTGAGAACCACATTTTGATAGTCAGAAACAATCTCCACTGGATGTAATCTCTCGCCATCAGGACTATATTTCCGAACTAGTTTGGCGATAGTAAATAGGAGGGCGAGATCCTCAAGGATTATTTTTTTTATGCCTGGTCTAACGGCTTTCACTACAACGTCTCTTCCGTCAGGCATTACCGCTCCATGAACCTGGGCAATGGACGCTGAGGCAAGAGGTTCATCATCAAACATTTTAAAAAGGACATCTACTTTTGAGCCAAGGGCATCCTCAACAGTTTTTTTAAACAATTCACTGGAAAACGGGGGAACATCATCTTGCAATTTTGATAACTCTGAGCAGATATCGCTTGGAATTAGATCTGGTCTTGTTGATAGAAGTTGACCAAACTTGACAAAAATAGGGCCTAGTTCCTCGAGAGCTTCTCGAAATCGAGTTCCCCTGTTAGATTCCTTATTTCCGAAAAAAGCAGCAGGCGCTACTATCACTCTCAGAAACATAGGGAGAGTTTCTTTATCTAGCAAATTGTCAAGGCGATAAACGCCTATCACACGCATGATTTTAAGCGCTCGTTTAATTTGAATCATTTTGTCAACGTCCTTCGGGCCGTGAGAAAATGCGCCTCAACTCGGTCAACATGAGAAGAAAGCAGCTGAACCTGTTGCGAAAAATGTTCAAATTCGACTTTGCTGGGAGTTAAGCGGAACTCCTCTTGAGCCACTTCCACGGCTATTTCGCACATCCGGCTTCTGTTTCGATCAATCGCGGGTCCCATCCTTCTAGCTGCGCTACTCACTAGATGGGCTGGTATGGGTCCGATCAAATCCTCTATTGCGGCTTCCCAATCGATGTTTAGACCAGTCATCAAATGGTTAATTTTTTTTAACAAGCCTGTGTCTCCACTCACGGTGAGTCCTGTTCCGGCAAGAGTGTTGATCTCATCTGAACCAAGAAGGGCGGATACCAGCGCCACCAGCGATCCCGACAACGTAACTGTTGGCGTGATTTCAGTCTCATTACTAAGCGTGACTTGACCCGCTTCGACTTTGAGGTAGATTGTAAACTGTGGCGAGTTGCTAGTGATGGCTACTTTTGTCCCCGAGAGCTCCGCAAGGGCTAGCAATGAAACCTCATCATAAGCGAGCGCAGAGTTAATGATCACAGCTATTTTTTCCAGCAATTGCGATGAAATGTTTTTGACTGTCACTAGGGTTTCACTCCACGGTGCAGAGCCACTATGCCGCCGGTCATGTTGTGATAATCAGCCCGCTGAAATCCGGCCTTCTCTATCATAGCCTTCAATGATTCTTGATCTGGATGCATTCTTATCGATTCCGCAAGATATCGATAGCTATCGCTATCATTAGCAATGATTTTTCCCAATTTTGGAAGAACATTGAAAGAGTAACAATCATAGACTTTATTTAGAAAGGGCGATTTCGGTTTGGCAAACTCCAATATCAGCAACCTACCACCTGGCTTGAGCACTCGGAGCATAGAGGATAACGCGCTGTCCTTATTGGTTACATTTCTCAAGCCGAAGGCAATGCATACAATGTCAAATGTGTTTGTTGGTAATGGAAGTTTTTCGACATCCGCTTGCACGTATCTGACATTTTCCACCAAACCCAGATTCGTAAGGCGGTCTCTGCCGACTTGCAGCATACGATTATTGATGTCTGTCAAAAAGACCGTACCTTTGGGGCCAACTTGGCGAGCAAATCTCGCGGCCATGTCTCCGGTCCCTCCAGCGACATCTAATACCCGATGACCCGGCTTAACAGCAGACATTTCGACCGCAATATGCTTCCAGACTCGATGAATACCACCAGACATTAGGTCATTCATCAAGTCATACCTTGTTGCCACTGAGTCGAAGACATCCGCTACGCGCTCCGCTTTACTTCCAACAGCAACCGTTTGGTAACCAAAATGGGTGGTTTTATCCGACATAGAAATTTATTTAATTTGGCGTCTGAGCTCCTATTGTAACGCTCCAGACTATGGATAGGTATGGTTGTACAAGATTCTTCATGCATCAAACATTTTCAGGACTTGCATTTCCTTTTCGCGAGATTTACCCCTTGTATGGAGTTCTTTCAGGTATTGAGACCAATATTTGGCGTGGTTTATGACTAGGTCATGGAGGTAATCCCACGAGTAAATGCCGGAGTCATGCCCGTCATCAAAGTAAATTCTCAACGCATAATTGCCCGTTTTCTGGATATCCTCGATAACAACGTCGCGCTTTCCGGTTTGCAGTATTGCCTTGTCTGGGCTGTGTCCTCTTACCTCTGCACTCGGGGACATCACGCGCAGAAATTCCGCGCTAATGTGGAAAGTATCGCTCCCCGCAAATTTGAGTGAGATTGCGTCCCTGGCTTTGTTTATTTTAATACTTTTCGGAATCGGCATAGGCGGGACCTATTGCGCTCACGCTGTTATAAAATAAAGCGGGTAAGGTCTTCATTGCTCGCCAATTCACCAAGATTTTTCTCTACAAATTCACAGTCTACTAACACTTTTTCACCTTTCCCACCAAGGTCTGCGGCGTCGAATGAAATTTCCTCCAGAAGACGCTCAAGGATGGTGTGAAGACGTCGCGCACCGATATTTTCTGTTCCTTCGTTTACTTCATAAGCTATTTCGGCTATCCGCTTTACCCCGTCTTCTGAAAATTGTATCAATAGCCCCTCTGTCTCCATAAGGCCGCAATATTGTTTGGTCAGCGAGGCGTTTGGCTCGGTCAGTATTCGCTCAAAGTCGTTGATACCGAGTGATCCGAGTTCTACTCGGATCGGAAGCCTGCCTTGTAATTCGGGGATAAGGTCCGATGGCTTCGACAGGTGGAAGGCACCTGAGGCGATGAACAAAATATGATCCGTTTTTATCATCCCATATTTTGTCGATACAGTGCTTCCCTCAATTAGGGGCAGCAAATCGCGTTGGACCCCTTCACGTGAAACGTCGCCACCACCCGTGTCTGATCGGCGACAGACTTTGTCTATTTCATCGAGGAAAACGATACCATTTTGTTCAGCCGATTCAACTGCACGAAGTTTTATTTCTTCTTCGTTCACGAGTTTGCTGGCTTCCTCCTCCTTAAGATTTTTCAATGCCTCCGCCACGTTTACTTTTCGCGTTGCGGTTTTACCTTTGCCCATAGAGCTGAACATGTTCTGCAATTGCGATGTCATTTCTTCCATGCCTGGTGGCGCCATGATTTCCACTCCAACGGGAGCTTGGCGCAACTCAATCTCAATTTCTTTATGATCCAGTTGACCTTCGCGGAGCTTCTTTCTGAAAATTTGTCTGGTCGACGATTCAGATTGCTCCGGACTCCGAGCTGGAGGAAGCAAAGCGTCAAGGATTCTTTCTTCCGCCGCATCCAACGCACGCTGATCCACCTTATGCATTTCATCTTCTCTGGTTTGTTTTACCGAGGTTTCGACCAGATCACGGATGATAGATTCCACGTCCTTTCCAACATAGCCAACTTCTGTAAATTTTGTGGCTTCAACCTTCACAAAGGGCGCATTAGCCAGCCTTGCGAGCCGCCTCGCTATCTCAGTTTTACCGACCCCAGTTGGACCTATCATCAAGATATTCTTTGGCGTCACTTCATTGCGCATACTCTCGTCAAGTTGAGCTCTGCGCCAACGGTTTCTCAATGCGATAGCAACAGCCCTTTTGGCATCTTCTTGGCCAATAATATGCTGGTTTAACTCGTGAACAATTTCACGGGGTGTCATCTGAGACATTGTCTTTCCTGAGTTTCTAATCTTTGCATTCTAGAACTTCGATAGCGTGGCTTTGATTCGTATATACACATATATTTCCCGCTATTTTCAGACCTTCCGATACAATCTCTTTTGCACCGAGCGTTGTATTGTCTAGTAAAGCTCTCGCTGCTGATTGGGCATATGGCCCTCCGGACCCAATGGCGATCAGGTCATCCTCTGGTTGTATTACGTCCCCATTACCAGTAATGATCAACGATGCGTCCTTGTTAGCCACTGCAAGCAGGGCTTCTAACCTTCTTAGCATGCGATCTGTTCGCCAATCCTTTGCAAGTTCTACAGCGGCCCGCGTGAGATTTCCCCTGTGCTGTTCCAACTTTGACTCAAAGCGCTCAAAAAGCGTGAACGCATCGGCCGTGCCCCCAGCAAAGCCCGCTAAAACTTCGTCATTATGGAGGCGTCTGATTTTTCGGGCATTACCTTTCATCACGGTATTACCAAAGCTGACCTGACCGTCGCCTCCAATGACCACCACGTCGTTACGCCTTACTGATAAAATAGTCGTTCCTCTATACTGTTCCATAGCGCATCCACACAATTCTTACCCTTATAGATTGGGTCACGTGATAAAAATTCAACTTCCAGCGCATTAATAATGTCGCTGGTTGCAGTGACATCCAAGGATCTCCTGCGGTTTGCCTCACGCAACTTTCAAAAATTTTATTTATTTTTCATTATATATTCAGTTTTTCTTGAGATTAGATCTTTAGCATGTAGCAATTAACAAATTCGGATATTTCCCAAATTTCTTATCGGCAAGGCGAATGAATAAATGAAAATTGTATTTTTAGGCTTGGGTAAAATGGGTATTGGGAATGCAGATAACACTCTTGCTGAAGGGTTCGATCTGACTGTATGGAATCGAACTCAATCTAAGATGGATGGTTTGATTAAATCCGGGGCGGGCTATTCAGACAATCCTGACCCGGCTCTGCGTTTATGAAAATTTTCGGGCTATAATTGCTAGCCGGGAATTCACCGGATCTTCTGCCAGTGTCACAATATTTTTGCGCTCACCTTCTATAAGTATCTGCCTTGGCCAATTTAACAAGGGTTGACGATCATCGCGAGTGAGATGAGGCGCGCGATAGCAATCCATTTCTGTCTTACTCAGTTTCCGCATAACAGAGCTGGGTAACATGGCCTCAATGAACATGTTGCGATTGAGCATGAGATCCTTTCCCTTTTCGGAACGAAAACCCTTGAAGATGTCCACTCCGCTGTCTGGCCAATCCTGCCAGGTCGCGGGTTTAGCAATGGCCTTCATATGCGCGATTCCCTTGACAGATTCAGCGTGGCGCATGGCCCAGAGAAAGCCGATTCCGCTTTCCCAATCATGCAAAACCAAAGTGACATTACGATTGACGCCAATGGTTTCAAGTAAACCCTCCACATAGCTACAGGCAGCGTCAAGCGTGCAACGATTAGGGCCTTCGCTGGCGGGAAGTTTTTCTGAATCACCTTGGCCGATGAGGTCAGGAACAATTACCCGGCCAGACTGCATAAGTTCGGGCATCACATTGCGCCATAGAAAAGAAGAGGAAGGGTTACCATGCAGGAGCAAGATAGGATCGCCATTGCCTTCCTCCATATAGGCAATCTGTCTGCCATTGACAATGGCAAAATTTTTATCGTAGGACATCGATTCAGAAAACATGAATAGACCTCATTTTATCTTAATTTAAAGTAGGACTTTCTGTCATAGCGGTTAGGCAGTCCGGTAATTAACTTTATTCGTTGCATGCTTGCATTCAACATCTCGATATCTTTTTGCCCTTTTTCCATTATAACCGTTAGGGTAACAATCAAAGATGAAGTAAAGCTTCAGCGAATCAAATTGAAATAAATAATTTTTAACGGAAGTAATCAGCTTAATGTTGATCCTTATTATATTGTTAATTTTTCCATGCTTTGGGATACCACAGAATAAATCCTCTAGCCATTTCACATCATTATTCGCTGGACATCATTTCTAGCGGTTTTGGATAATTGATGCCAAGCAATTGTGGACGCCAGATTAATTGTAATTTTCTTTGGCACTGTTCTACTCGCTTTAAAAATCGATATCTTTTTCTCCCAAGCGTAAATTGGCTTTTAAACTTTGAAAGTGCGAAGACAGTGGGTGCTTAATTGTTGGACGATGTCCAGCAATTATGGGATTGATTGACAATAATCGAGTGCGTAGCGGTATTTTTTGCATTATTATCGTTTTACACCTTCATTTTTGCTTCAGGTTTATTTATTGCCATATGAATTTTTAATCATTCTTATACTCTCAACCTCACTCGCGCAACGGTATAGCTAGCATTAATTAATTAAATTTCTGCATCTTGAGTATGTGCCGAGTTTTTTTTTATTATTGTATTAGGATTTGCCATGGAAATTTCACTTCAAGATATGTCACTTATCAGGCGTCAAGCTTTTATAGATGGATGTTGGGTGGACGCGGATGACAAATCCACCCTAGAGGTTGTTAACCCGTCTTCTGGCGATAGGATTGCATTAGTGCCGAACTGTGGTGCGGCCGAAACAATTCGAATGATTGATGCAGCTCAGAGAGCGCAAAAGTCTTGGGTAAATCAATCGGCGAAACAGCGATCCACATTCCTTAAAAAATGGCACGAACTGATTATGCAAAATCAGGAGGATCTTGCTTGCTTATTGACTGCAGAACAAGGAAAACCCATGGCTGAGGCGAGGGGCGAGATTTTATACGGGGCAAATTACGTTGAATGGTTTAGTGAAGAGGCAAAACGAGTCTATGGGGATGTAATTCCCAGTCCCTCTGATGACAAACGCATATTAGTAAGCAAACAACCCGTGGGTGTTGTTGCATGTATAACCCCCTGGAATTTCCCTAATGCCATGCTCACTCGGAAAATAGCGCCTGCTCTTGCTGCTGGCTGTGCCGTGGTGTGCAAGCCGGCAAATGAGACCCCATTATCTGCTCTGGCTTTAGCTGTTCTTGCAGAGCATGCTGGAGCCCCCCCGGGCTTAATCAATATCTTGGTAGGCAAAACCGAAGAAATTGGCCGCGAGCTGACCTCAAATTCGAAAGTTCGCAAACTCTCATTCACAGGGTCAACGAGAGTAGGTAAAAAATTGATTGCCGACTGTGCAGGGACTGTAAAACGCACCTCCATGGAGTTAGGGGGCAATGCGCCGTTCATCGTATTCGATGACGCTGATATTGATGCGGCTGTGAAAGGGGCGGTTGCCTCAAAATATAGAAACGCGGGACAAACCTGCGTGTGTGCCAATCGTTTGTTGGTTCAAACTGGCGTATTTACGGAATTTACAGTGAAGTTAAAACAGGCTGTTTTAAACTTAAAAGTTGGTGATGGATTTGAGGAGGGAGTTGCCGTCGGTCCGCTAATTCATTCTCAAGCGGCTAGCAAGGTTTGCGGCATTATTGATGATGCAAAGGAAAGAGGAGCAAAAGTAGTGCATGGAGGGGGTATGAGTCCTCTCGGCGGTTCATTTGTTGCTCCAACCATTCTGACTGAGGTGACCCGAGACATGCGACTTTTCTCCGAAGAAATCTTCGGTCCAGTA
>NZJL01000078.1 GCA_002692165.1 Porticoccaceae bacterium | reverse complement strand
GTAGGTTTCCTGTTTAACTTAACTTTTTTACTAGTGGCTGGGGCGGGAGGAGGCGAACCTACGAATGACGGGATCAAAACCCGTTGCCTTAACCACTTGGCTACGCCCCAATACTTAGTTTTCCTAGTTGATCGTGCACGGGAGATTTATTAATCCCTTCCGCAACAAACGCCGACCATTTCGAAGGAACTTTTTCAAGAATTTCCTCTGCTTGCCTCCTATCTTGAAAGCTGCAAAAGACGCTCGAGCCGCTCCCTGTCAAAAGTGGATCTCCATGACCCTTAGCCCAACGCACAACTTCTTCGACTTCTACGAACATTTCTTCTACCAACGCTTGACAATCATTTTTTAGCGGGTTTTGACTGAAAGATTGATCTTTTGCAAGCGCGCACATTTTGATTGGTGGCGAGTTTCTTGTCAATTGAGGATGAGAAAATATTTGAGCTGTCGAGATCGTTACAGGTGGTGTAACGATCAAATACCATCGCTTCGGAATATTAAATTGCATTAGCCTATTTCCTATCCCTTCACCAAGGGCACTTTGCCCATATATAAATACCGGTATGTCAGCACCCAGAGATCCCCCGAGTATAGCGAGATTATCGGTATTTAGGTTGCAATCCCACAATACATTGAGAGTCAGAAGTGTGGTAGCTGCATCACTGCTTCCACCTCCAAGGCCTGCTCCGATTGGCAGAAGCTTTTTAAGGTTAATGTGGCAACCATTCTTTATATTTGCAGCTTTTTGTAATAGCTCTGCCGATTTTACAATCAGATTGTCTTCGCTTCTGACTCCGACTAAGTCATGCGAGAGCACAATTTCATTTTTTTTTATAACTTCGAAAGAGATCTCGTCCCCAATATCAAGAAGTTGGAAGAGGGTTTGGATATTGTGATATCCATCATGTCGCTTCCCAAGTATGTTCAAAAATAAATTTAGTTTTCCGGGAGCAAAAACAGTAATTGTTTTGGTGAGTGATTTCATTATTAATTGTTCGGATTTCTCCACTTAGATACGATTAATTTAAATGATAATTGATCACTTTGGCCCGTTATTTTTCCCGGAAGATAGCCGATGGGCGTCAGTGAATAGTCAGAAAAGGATAAATACCATCCATCCTGCGAAAAGCTTGTTGCGTGACTGTCTAGGACAATATCTGCAAATTCCACTGGGCCGCCAATGGGTGATGGGGATCCCGAAAGCCACCAGCGCCATCCATCTATTGGAATGGGAATGCCAATAGCGTCTGATAACAGCTTGTCTGGACTGCCGACAAAACTCTCATTTTTGTGCTCCATGTGGGCAGATGTTTCGTTTCCTTCTATTCTCGCAAGTCCAAAACCTAGGGGTCCCGATATGAGTATCTGATATGATGATTCTTTTTGCGTCCAGTCTATACGTCCTGAAAAGCCGCTGTAAGGTGATTTGATACTAAGTTTGGCCGAGATTCGCCAATCCTTCAAATCGTTCATCCGATTGGAATTTGGCTCCCATAACTCTGGAGAAGAATTTTTTTCAGGATTATAGGACGCGCAACCTGCCAAAAATGTCGCAATGAATAAAATCAGTCGCAACTTCATTTAATATTTTCTGGGGCGATCACCGAAGCATTTAGCCGGTACATCGTCGTGATTATGTTTTCATGATTGGGGGATTTTTTCAGGCCTTGCGCCCAAGCCCGCCTTGCCAAAGCTTTATCTCCCATGTGCCAATATATTTCGCCTAAATGAGCCGCAATTTCTGGATCTGGCATCAATTTCATTGCCCTCTTGATATAGCGAAGTGCTTTTTCGATTTCACCTTTTTTGAATAAGACCCATCCCATGCTGTCGATAATTGCTGCACTATCAGGCTGAAGCAAATAAGCTTTGTAGATTAGATCATAGGCCTCTTGCAAGCGTGTTGTGTGCAAAACCATTGAATAACCCAGAGCATTCAATGCTGAAGCGTTATCAGGGTCTTGAGAGATAATAGCTCTCAGATCGTTTTCCATTTCATGAAAGTTTCCCTGTCGCTCTTCAATCATCGCTCTGGCATACAATAAATCTTCATTTTGAGGCTCTATTTTTAAGCCCTTTGTGAGGACATAAACTGCTTCTTTTTCTTGCTTCGCTCTTACTAAAAATTGCGCCTCTAATTCAAACAGAGGAATAACTTGGCTTGGAATAGTTTCACGCAAACGAGACAGATATAGTCTTGCTGAAGTAAAATCAAAACCTTTTAAAATCAATTCCATGCTACGTGATACAGCCATTAGAAAATGTCTACCGCTTGTTACTCGCGCATAGTAGTGAAGGGCAGCGCTGTCGTCGCCCTTGTTTTCAGTAATGACTCCTAAATGGAAAAGCGCATCTTGGGAGAAACGGTCAGAGCTAATTAAATCCCTTAACTTGGAGTAAGCAAGATCTGGTAAATCTTGATCTAAATAGAGAAGTGCCAATAAGTATTTAATCTCGTGATTCTCTGGGTTAGATAAGTTTAAAAGCTCAAATTGGTACAGCGCCTCTTTACGGTCATAATCGGTCAATAACCTCGCATATTGGACGCGTAATTTTTCATTGGATGGATTTTTTTCAAGCGCTTTACGCAGAAGCTTTGCGGCCTCGCCAACCTTTTTTTGAGAATCAAGCACTTCAGCTAGGAGGGCAATTCCACGCGGATCATTTTTTGATTTTTTGAGAAAAACTTTTATGGTTGACTCTGCTTCTCCAAAGCGGCCACTCTTTTGTAACAGCAATGCAATCGCCAGTTGGCTCAAATGCTCCTTGCCTGGAGCAATGGAGGTATTTTGATAGGAAGCGATTAACGAATCAATTTGTTCTTGAGAACCTCTATCAGCGATAGTTGTGACTGCAAGAAATACGTCCTCATTATTTTCATTTCGTGAGATCCAAACGGCATAGGGCAATGCACTTACAGGGTCTCTCAAAAGCGCATATGACTGTATAATTGCTTTGTGGGCACTAACGCTTTTCGGGTTGATTTCTATCCATAATTTGGCCAAGGCAAGAGCTTTTTGGGGCTGTCTAAAATTATGCGCTATTCCGAATGCCATTTCTGTGATTGCCTCATCCCGCGTTTCAAATGCTTGGGTTGAGTAAATGCCTAGAGCAGTTTCATAGTGTTGGCGCATCAGCGCTACATCTGCTACCAGAAGTTCATACAATGTGCCTTCTTCGAAAGGCTTGGTCTTGTCTGGTGAGTTTCGAGTTAACTCGATCTTGTCATGCTCTAGCCTGGGTTTGTCGGGATTTTTGAGTAGATTGTTTGAACACCCGGTCATCAGGAGGCAAAAACAAAGTGCAGTTGCGTATATTGAGTGAAATTTTGTCATTTTGATATTTTCGCGGAAATTTAGGACTAAAACAACGATTGCTATATATGAGTCGTTTTTAAAGGAACTGTTCAGTGGTTCTCGTTAAAAAATTGGCGCGAGACTGAATTTGTCCGAGTTATAATAAGCGTGAACTTTATGCGAGTTGCGCGACACTAGACATTATAATACGTTTTGCATAAATATATGAGCTCTTAAGGAGTGCGTAAAATTTTAGTTTTTGGCCTTAATCACAAGTCGGCAGGCGTTAATTTTCGTGAGAAAGTTGCTTTTGCACCTGAAACAATGGTGGAGCACTTGAGGGCTGCCGCTAATGAATTGGCTTTAGTTGAGGTGGTTATATTATCCACATGCAACCGAACAGAAATTTATTTGGCGGGTGAAGTAAGCGATGATGCTATTGTCGAGTGGCTTGCATCAGCAAAAAAAATTCAGCCCGCAGAGATTAAGGACCACTATTATTGCCATAGAGGACTCGAAGCGCTGAGGCAGTTAATCAAAGTAGCCAGTGGTATGGACTCCCTTATCTTGGGCGAACCACAGATTTTTGGTCAAATTAAATCCGCTTATGCTGTAGCGCTTGAAGCAGGGACGGTGTCTGCGCAATTAAACCAAGCATTTCAGCACGCATTTGCTACTGCTAAGAGAGTTCGGACGGAGACAGCGATAGGCCAAAACCCAGTTTCTGTAGCATATGCCTCAGTCATTTTGGCTGAGCAGATCTTTTCTCGTCTTGAATCGTTAAGTGTTTTATTAATTGGAGCAGGAGAAACTATAGAGTTAGTTGCAAAACATTTGAAACAAAAAAATGTTGGGCATATTTCTGTCGCGAATCGGACGTTAAGTCGAGCAAAAAAAGTCGTGGGGCACATTGCTTCTGAAGTGATTCTTCTGTCTGATATCCCTGATCGATTACATATGGCGGATATTGTCATTTCCTCTACAGCTAGTCAATTGCCCATTTTAGGGAAAGGTGCAGTCGAATCTGCGCTAAAAAAACGCCGTAATAAACCAATGTTTTTGGTGGATATCGCCGTCCCTAGGGATATAGAACCAGAGGTGGAATCCCTGTCGGACATCTACTTGTATACCGTAGATGATCTGAAGGGTGTTATAGAGGAAAACATTCGTGCTAGGGAATCGGCAGCTGACATTGCCAATGATATCGTCGATCAGGAGCTAGACAGTTGGGTAAGGCTTAGAAGGGAGTCGTCCGCAATTGATACCATCCGAGCATTTCGAACCAGCGTTGAGAGCATTCGAGATATTGAAGTGGAAAAAGCGTTTGGCGCAATTGAACGCGGACATAGTGCAAAAGATGTCATTGATACTTTAGCTCGTAACTTGGCAAATAAACTGATGCATAAGCCAACTGCGCGGTTGAAACTTGCTGGTGAGGAAGGTCGGGATGATACAATTCATGCGACCCATGAACTCTTTGGCTTGAAAGACACTAAATAATCGGATTGGTCGATTTACACGACTACTTTGCGGCGCTTTGCTGATGCTCGGTGGACTAATTATGCAAGACTCTATTTTGGGAAAGTTACAAGTGCTAAAAGAGCGCTTTCAAGAGCTGGAGGCAATGCTCAGTGACGGCGACATAGTTGCCAATCAAACCAAGTTCCGAGAGCTGTCCAAAGAATATGCTGAGTTGGAGCCTTTGGTGCAAAACTATATTGGGTATCAGGCTGTGGTGGCTGATATGCAGGCGGCATCTTTATTGATAAAAGATCACGATCAAGATATGCGTGATATGGCTGAAGAGGAACTTCGTGATGGAGAAGCTCGAAAAAATGAGCTTGAACTAATCCTTGCAAAACTATTATTGCCTCGAGATCCAAATGACCACAAAAACGTGTTCTTAGAAATTCGCGCGGGTACGGGTGGTGATGAGGCGGCTATCTTTGCGGGCGATTTGTTCCGAATGTATTTTAAATATTCCGAGCGTCAAGGATGGTTAGTAGAAATCATAAGTGCGAGTCATGGTGATCATGGGGGTTATAAAGAAATAATTGTTCGAATAGAAGGTCAAGGGGTATATTCTAAATTGAAATTCGAATCCGGAGCTCATCGGGTTCAGCGCGTTCCTGCAACCGAGTCTCAAGGTAGGATCCACACGTCAGCATGCACGGTGGCTATTCTCGCAGAGGCAGAAGAGTCCGATGAAATTGAGATCAGCAAAGCTGATCTCCGCGTCGATACGTTCAGGGCCTCCGGCTCGGGGGGGCAGCATGTAAATAAGACTGATTCAGCTATTCGCCTGACCCATATTCCATCTGGTATGGTCGTGGAGTGTCAAGATGAAAGATCGCAACATAAAAATCGAGCAAAGGCAATGGCAGTTTTGCAGGCTCGGTTGAGCTCGTCACTGCGAGAGGCTCAAATCAAGGATGAGGCCGACCACCGACGCAGTCTGGTCGGTACTGGTGATCGTTCAGAACGCATTAGAACTTACAATTTTCCGCAAGGTCGAGTAACCGACCATAGGATCAACTTGACGCTTTATAAACTGGGTGAAATTGTAGAGGGGGCGCTAGACGAATTGATCCAAGTGTTGTTGACAGAAAACCAGGCCGATCAATTGGCGGAGTTATCCCATTAGCGTTATATGACTACAATAGGTTGTTCATTAGTGAGACATTCTGACCTGCGTGTCGTCAGCAATTCTCCTCTTCTAGACACGCAAATTTTATTGTGTCACGTTATTGGGTGTCCACGAGCAACTTTGTATCTGAACCAAGAATATTGTCTAACAGCACAGCAACTGAAAGATTTCAATAGTCTCTTTAAACGCCGTCTCTGCGGAGAGCCGGTAGCTTATTTGACCGGTTACAAAGGATTTTGGTCACTAAATTTGAGGGTGTCCAATTCAACACTTATTCCTCGTCCGGAAACCGAGTTGTTGGTTGAGCGCGCACTGGAATTGCCGTTACCTGAGGACGCCAAAGTGCTCGATTTGGGGACAGGGAGCGGTGCTATTATCTTGGCACTGTCTCGAGAGCGACGAAGTTGGGTTTGCACAGGCACCGAGATTCAGCGAGACGCTTTGATAATTGCAGAAGTAAATCGAGCTTCTTACCATCTGAAAAATGTAAATTTGTTACCTGGCGACTGGTATAAAGCAGTTACCAATCAGAAATACCATTTGATTGTCAGCAATCCACCCTATGTGGCGAACGGTGACCCCCATCTATTAGATTTAAACCTTCACTTCGAGCCCAAATCGGCTCTGATATCGGGCAAGGACGGCATGAGTGATCTTAAGCATGTTATCTGCAAGGCGCCCCAATATCTTCTTAACAAGGGCTGGATGGTGACCGAGCACGGTAGCGAACAAGGACCAAAAGTAAGAAATCTCTATTACTCAGTCGGCTTCCGAGATGTCGAAACTTGTACCGATCTAAGCGGCCTAGATCGCGTCACGCTCGGCCGTATGCCATAAAAGCTGTGCTCTTTTGCTCAGCTCAGAAATAAGAATTGTTGTAATATTCTGGTGGCAACAAAAAATCATGGAAAAAGTTGGGGCATCTAGACGAGGTGATTGACAAAACCAAAGAATTTGGCCTGAGTCGGATCCCAGTTAGATTTGATAAGGTAAGAGATGATATTACTAAATCAGCGCTCACTAACTCTGTTATGATAGAGGCCTAGCCGAATCTAATGGTTTATTAATTTTAAATGGAAAATAGTGTACTTAGCTTGATTGAACAGAAATCAATGAATGACCTGCCAGTTCGAAAAACGCTTGCGCTCGAGGAGCGAAATGGACAAGAGTTGGAAAACGACGAGTCGGAGCGAGAACAAGCAATGGTTCGGGAGGACGATGCCAGAAAGCGCTTTAGTGATTTTGAGTTGCCTTCTCAACTAATGAAAGGTATCGCAGCTCTTGGATTTGAGTACTGTACTCCTATTCAATCAGAATCGCTTCCCTATGCTCTCGACGGGAGAGATATTGTTGGCAAGGCGCAGACAGGCACTGGTAAAACTGCCGCTTTTCTGACGAGCATTATCACTGACCTATTAAACCACTCGATTGATGAAGAACGCTATATCGGTGAAGCGCGATCATTGATATTGGCCCCTACTCGTGAGCTGGCAATGCAGATTTCTTCAGATGCTCTGGATTTGGCCAAATATACAGATCTTGCAGTTCATACACTTGTTGGAGGAATTGATTATTCCAAGCAATTGAGACTACTCGAGAAAAAGCATTGTGATATTTTGGTGGGTACACCGGGAAGACTGTTAGATTTTGCAAATAGCAGGGAAATTCATCTTGACCAGCTGGAAATATTGGTCATTGATGAGGCAGATCGGATGCTAGATATGGGGTTTATCCCGCAGGTAACAAGATTGGTTCGTTTGACTCCGAATAGGAGGGATAGGCAAACAATGTTGTTTTCGGCTACCTTTTCTCCNGAAGTTGAGCGCCTTATTCAACGNTGGACCAATTCGCCAATAAAAGTGGAAATAAAAGCTAAGCAGATTGCTACCGAAACAGTCGAGCAAAAAGTCTTCATTACTACTGGCGAAGAGAAATTTGATCTTTTAATAAACATCCTCAGAGATCATAGTGTCGAAAGCGTAATGATCTTTGCCAATCGAAGGGACATGTGTCGCAATCTCTATGAAAAGCTGCGGGGAAAAGGCTTTAAAGTGGGAATGTTATCGGGAGATGTTCCCCAACCCCGTCGCATAAAAACACTCGATAACTTTAAGAACAGAGTCACAAAAATATTGGTTGCTACCGACGTTGCAGGCAGAGGAATACACGTTGATGGGGTCAGTCATGTTATAAATTATACTTTGCCCGAGGAGCCTGAGGACTATGTTCATCGTATTGGTCGAACGGGGCGCGCAGGTCATTCTGGCACTTCAATAAGCTTTGCCTGTGAAGATGATGCCTTTTTATTGGAACCGATAGAAAAATTGATTGATTCTAAATTAATGTGCACCATGCCGGAGTAAGCGCGCGCGCTGACGAAAAAGGAATCTTATTCAGGGTCAACCAAAAACATGTTGTGACCAGGAAAACAGATTCTCTTGATCTGGAGTGCCAATTATCGGGCACAGATCATTGAATGCACGCGGCCAGCTTGTTTAAAAGACACAAATGCTTGTAAATATTTCCCTTTTACTTCCCCACCAATTTTCGCGTAATGCGTTGTTTTTCTCGCTCCCAATGCTTCTGTTTGTCTCCCATTCTCTTATCGTGAAGAGCTTTTCCTTTTGCCAGAGCAATTTCACACTTCACCAAGTGACGTTTCCAATAAAACGCGGTACACACACTTGTAAATCCTTTTTGGTTGACTCCAATTGCAAGAGACAATAGCTCTCTGTTGTTCAAGAGAAGTTTGCGAGATCTATTGGGTTCGATTTGAATGTGTTTCGAAGCATTGGGAAGAGCGGATATACTTGTCCCCAAAAGCCAAGCCTCATTATTTTTAACGATGACATATGCATCATTTAAATTAATCCGCCCTGCCCGAAGGCTCTTAACTTCCCACCCAAGCAGCACTATTCCGGCTTCAAATTTTCGTTCGATGAAATAATCATGTCTCGCCTTTCGATTAAGTGCTATTGTTTTATCATTGGCTTTGTTTTTTCTTCTCATGCGCCAAATTATACGATCGAAACAGGAATTGTCATGGGTTAATTTTTATTTAAAATTCGTAGATTCCGTTTTTGAATAGATCTGTTTTTAGCGAGCGCGAAAGTGGTTTAGTCTGATTTCGAGACCAATGACACATAAGTCAAATACAAATTAATTCGTGGAATCAGTTTTTTAGGGGCAGATGATGAGCAGCAACACCAGAGGGATACACGGAATTTGGATGAGTCGTTGGACGTTTATTATGGCCGCGACAGGTTCTGCAGTTGGGTTAGGTAATTTATGGAAATTTCCTTATGTAGTTGGTAATAACGGTGGAGGTGCCTTTGTTCTAATCTACTTTTTGTGTATGTTGTTAGTTGGAGTGCCAGTAATGATGGCTGAAGTTGTTCTGGGACGAGAGGGGCGAAATAGTCCTATTACAGGCATGAGTTATGTAGTGAAAAATAGTGAATGCGGTCGTGCTTGGCAATTAATCGGTTGGATAGGAGTGATTGCTGGACTGTTAATATTATCTTTCTATGCAGTCATAGCAGGCTGGGGGTTACATTACATTCTCGAAGTTTCCAACGGGAATGTAATAGGAGTTGATGGCGAGTCTGCAGCCTCGTTGTTTGCAGATCTAACAAGTAGTCCTGCAAAGCTAATCGCATGGCAAACAATTTTTCTCGGCATGTGCCTTTTAGTGGTGACTGGTGGGGTAAAAAAAGGGCTTGGCGCGGCGGTTGAGATATTGATGCCACTTCTATTTGTAATGCTACTGGTGATGCTTATTTATGCAATTCTCAAAGGAAATTTTGTCGCGGCATGCAGGTTTTTGTTTGAGTTCGATATCGCTTCAGTGTCATGGAGAGCTATTTTGGAAGCGATGGGATTGGCATTTTTTACTTTAAGCATTGGTATGGGAGCGATAATGGCATACGGAGCTTACATGCCAGAGGGTGCGAGTATCGGTAGAACTGTTCTGATCATTTCTTTTTTTGACAGTATCGTGGCAATCATTGCGGGATTAATAATTTTTTCAATCGTTTTCTCTACAAGCGGAATAGAACCGACTGCGGGACCTGGTCTGATGTTTATTAGTCTGCCCGTAGCATTCGGTAACATGCCTGCTGGTCAATTTATCGGGATCATATTCTTTATTTTGGTTGTAATAGCAGCTTGGAGTTCGGCCATATCATTACTAGAGCCAGCTGCGGCCTGGCTTGTAGAGGCGGCTGGTTTTACTCGTTTTAAGGCTAGTTTTTCGCTTGTTGGTTTTGTGTGGTTACTTGGATTAGGTTCAGTCTTCTCATTTAATTTAGGGAAAGATTTCACACTAGCGGGTTTCACGATTTTCGATGGCCTGGACTTCGTAACATCAAATATTTTTTTACCGGTCTGCGGCTTAGCAATATCAGTATTTGTGGGTTTTGTGATGAATAGAGATGTGTTGTCGAGGCAAATGGCTGATCTGGAAGGGTACCTATTGCTCATAAAGACACCATCCTCTAGTAAGACATTATCACTGAGAGTCGTATGGGATTGGGTGCTTCGCTTTGTCGCTCCGATCGCTATTACGGCCATCTTTTTTATGGGTGTTTACGACAATATTCGTTTTTGATTTGGCTATGATTAATCAAATAAAACGTTCCGCACTGATTGCCTATTCTCCAGATCACATGTTCGATCTAGTCAATGATGTTGAGAGATATCCGGAATTTCTCGACGGTTGTGTGTCCACACGATTGCTTGAAAAGACCGAGCATCATGTCATAGCCAAGATGCTTCTGAAAAAAGCGGGGATTGAAATTGGTTTCACAACGAAAAATACTATAATAAGGCCGTCGAAAATTATTATTACTCTGGTTGATGGACCCTTTAAAAGTTTCGAAGGGGAATGGATTTTTAAAGAGATAGGAACTGATAATTGCAAATTGTCTCTCGATCTCAGTTTTCAACTTAATAACTCGATGGCGCGATTTGCAGCGTCCAAACTAATGACTCTCGTAGCAAATGATCTTGTACGAGTAATCTGTTATAGGGCTGAAAAGTTGTATGGAGATTCTAGTCGACCGAGCTGCTAGAGTCTGTTTGGGAGTGTAAAGGTGTCTTNGAAAAAGCGGATTATCACTCAGTTTGATGCGCTTGATAGCGTTGTACCCTTCGCGGTTATCGCGAGGGAGGGGGCATTCTAGGGGCGTTCTTCCAAGAAAAATGAAGTTCTTCAAAATTGTTGGTCGGTGTCAGTAGTTTGATGGTGAGAAATGTTTTTGTGCCGAAATGGCGGCTTTNGCAATAAGGTGCAAAACATTTCAGAAGGCGCTTTAATTCAGAGGCTGTTTAAAATAGCAGTCTTGTTATGCTAATGCGCAACCTAGAGCACTAAAATTAAAAATAATTATTAATCGAAACCAGTTCCATCAGTCTCATAATCGCTTGTCAAACGCTGCAATTGATCTTTGTCATCAAAGAAAAGCACTAATATTTTTTTATTTTGTTTTGAATTGTCGTCAGTTAGGCTATAGAAATAGGTCCATTGGTTTTGATTAAAACTGTCGACAATTAGNGGAGTTCCGAGAACGAATTGAGCTTGCGACTTTGTCATGCCCGGAAGAAGCTTGTTTATCATCTCTTGCTCGACAATATTGCCTTGCTGGATAGGAATTTTATGTACACTTGGGAATGAGACAAAACTACATCCTGAGACGAAAAAAAATGTAAAAAGACACATCAACTGGGCATTTTTCATATCCGAGGGGTTCCAGTTCCGGGAGTTACGAGTAATAATACCTTCAGTTAAACGGATATTGAAGAGCCAATGATGTCTTTAGAAGATCAAGAATTAAAAAGAGCAGGACTTAAGGTTACTTTACCAAGGATTAAAATTCTGCAGATTCTGGAAATTTCTGAACTTCACCTTTCTGCGGAGGATATTTACCAAAACCTGCGAGATGCCGAGGAAGAGGTCGGAATTGCAACAGTGTATCGTGTTTTGGCCCAGTTTGAGGGCGCAGGCTTGGTGATAAGACACAATTTTGACAATGGCCCGGCAGTCTATGAACTCGATCGTGGAGATCACCATGATCATATGGTGTGTGCGGTAACTGGTAAGGTGATTGAATTCCACGATATCGAAATTGAAAAACTACAAAGGAAGATTGCCAGGAAATATGGCTATCAACTTGTTGATCACAACCTGGTACTTTATGTAAAACCTCTTTCTCCTGAGAGGTAGACAGATCTTTAAATTTCTCGAAATTTTAGTTCCATTGCATTTATAGTGCATGATGTCATAGGACTTCTCAGGACGCCGGCGAAAAATCTTAAGCGTTATTGTGAGTTAGTTGCGTTCGGCAAACTGCATGATGCGCTCGACATGTTTAGCTCGGATGGCTCTGATCTGCAGGTGGGAAAGACCCGTCTCGAATAGCCGTTGCAAATCTAATTAAGGCATCTGAGATGGAATTGCCTTCACTGAGGAAGTTTTTCGAAAAACCAGGCATTTGAGGTGAAAGCCCGATCAGGTCATAAAGGACAAGTATTTGACCATCTGTATTTGCACCGGCCCCGATTCCTATGACAGGGATAGAGAGGCTTTCAGAAATTTTTTTACCTAAAGCGGCCGGAATGCATTCAACCACAAGCAACTCTGCACCTGCTTGTTCAAGAATAATCGCACTTGATATTATGGCTTCGGCTGAAGTTTTGTTATCCCCCTGTGTTTTGAAACCGCCTATTTTGTGGATCGATTGAGGGGTCAAGCCCAAATGAGCGCA
>NZJL01000077.1 GCA_002692165.1 Porticoccaceae bacterium | reverse complement strand
TTCATCTGCTGTAGATGCTTACTGGATGCCGTTTACAGGCAATCGAGACTTCAAAAAAAATCCTAGGATGGTTGTATCGGCAGACGGTCATCACTATACAAGCAGTGATGGTAGAAAACTCTATGATGGTTTTTCCGGTTTATGGACCTCGGGTTTAGGGCATTGTCACCCCAAGATTGTTGATGCTGTGCAGCAACAGGTGGCTCATTTGGATTTGTGTCTCACCTTTCAATTCGGTAACGACAGGGCTTTTGAATTAGCTGAGAAACTGACCAAGTTCACGCCGAAGGGTTTTGGCCGTTGCTTTTTTACTAACTCGGGATCTGAATCCGTCGATACGGCACTTAAAATTGCGCTCGCCTTTCAACGATTGCAGGGTCATGAAAACCGCACCCGGTTAATCGGTAGGCATCGAGGGTACCACGGCGTTAACTTCGGTGGTATATCGGTCGGTGGGATCCCGCCTAATCGTAAAATGTTTGCCTCCAATCTCATCAATGGAGTCGATCATATGTCTCATACCCATAACATTAACGAGGCTGGCTTCAGCCGTGGCCAACCTAAGTGGGGTGGGCACTTAGCCGAGGAATTAGACGGGTTACTCGTTTCTGATGATCAAGAAGGAAGTATAGCAGCTGTGATCGTTGAGCCGGTGGCAGGAGCAACAGGTATTCTTCCGCCGCCGCTAGGTTACCTTGAACGACTAAGAGAGATTTGTACCAAGCACGGAATTTTATTGATTTTCGATGAGGTCATCACGGGCTTCGGTCGAGTGGGAGCGTCGTTTGCGGCCGAGAGATTTGGCGTCACACCTGATATCATCACCTGTGCCAAGGGCCTCACCAATGGAGTTATACCCATGGGTGCAGTTCTGGTAAAGGATGAAATCTATGATACCTTCATGAGCGGCCCTGAACATNTGCCAGAANTNTTTCATGGCTACACATACTCTGGTCATCCGGTTGCAGCTGCGGCCGGAATAGCNGCNCTNGAAGTATANGAGGANGAGGGNAGTTTTCAGCAGTCGAGAGAACTTGAAGAAATGTTTGCTGACGAAGCCCACCAATTTGATGACCATCCCAGGGTAATCGATGTTCGGAACTTTGGCTTAATGGCTGCTATTGAGTTAGAACCTCGCGAGAGTGCGGCGGGAACCAGGGGGCTTGAGGTTCACAAGAGGTTATTTTGGGATGAGAATCTAGTGATTCGAAATACGATGGATATCTTGCAATTCTGCCCATTTCTCAATGCAAAGCCCCACGATATCCGAAGTATGTTTGGAGCAGTAAAGCGCGTGCTCGATGGATTGGAATAATCATTAGATGTGATCAACTCTGATTGATTTGTGGTTTGCTGGTCCGGCTGGTGACAAAAATGCAGTAGTTAAAGCAATGGACTGTTCTTGAGAGAAGCGAATTGAACCGACTTCTGCAAATTGGCCTGATATTGGCTGTATCTCTTCATGCCTTTGATGAAATGGCATTGGTCATCGCACTCCCTGCTATAAGTTCCGAATTGGGAGGCGAGTTACTGTATGGAGTCACTCTTTCTTCATATGTTTTGGCCGCTATGGTTGCAACCGCGTGGAGCGGAGATTGGATAGATCGTCACGGCCCTTACGGTGCTTTTCAGATAGCAATTGCGTGCTTTTTTGCAGGGCTTTTAATGGCAATTATGGCGGACANTATTGTTAAGTTTATCATTGCTAGGGTTCTGCAGGGCATCGGTGGCGGTATTGTTTTTACGTTGGCATATGCGGTCACCAATCGTCTGTGTCCAATAAATCTGAAATCACGTATGGTTGCTTGGCTCGACAGCGCGTGGCTCTTACCTTCCCTGCTGGCACCTGCACTGGGAGGCTTTCTCGTAGAGCATTGGACTTGGCGGGGACTGTTCTGGCTGCAGTTGCCTTTGCTTCTTGCAATAGCCTTAATATTATTGAAACCACTCAAATTGCTCCGGTTAAAACCCACGAGCCTTGACTTTTCTGGTCTTTGGACGGCGCTTCGCATTGGAATTTGCTGCGCGCTTTTAGTCGCGCTGACATCAACACCTTTAAATGAATCGTGGTTGTTTTTGGCGCCTATTATTTGGTTGATATGGCGACCTCTTCGCCTCGTCTTACCTCATGAATGTTGGAGGTTACGAACACCGCTTGCCCTAAGCATTATTTTATTGGGAGGCTTGTTTTTTGTATTTTATGGGATCGAATCCTACACCCCGCTTTATTTGATTGAATACAGGAGAATGAGTGTTACCGAGACTGGCTTGATTTTTACCTGCGCCGCATTCACTTGGGTTTTAGCGTCTTTCTTGCAATCAACCTTAGATAGATATTTTAGCCATCGCCAGTCGTTATTAAGCGGGGTTTTAGTTTTTCTGGTGGCATTTTTGATAATGGCTCTTATCTCTGTAAATTCTGTACCTATTGGTTTCATTTATTCCGCATGGGGTCTTATGGGGTTTGCTATGGGTCTGACTTACAATACACTCGCGACTTCAGCGATGCTGGCTACACAAACTGGTCACGAGGGAGCAACTGCTGGAGCATCAGGATTGATGGGAAGCCTCTGTATAGGGCTCGCAGCGGGACTAGGAGGCGCCATAAAAAATCAAGTGGAGTATCGTGGCGGTGATGTGGGACAAGCAATGGATTTAATTGGAATGCTCATGCTAGCTATGCTTGGCATTTTGATTTTGATCATTTGGCAGCGTTTCCCAAAAGAAAAAATCTGGTATCAGAGTGACAAATAGTTATTCACATACCGACCACGTTAAGGGAATAAGTTAGGTCATTAGGTGATACACCAGAAATCTTTTATTCTGCTCAAAATCAAGTTGAGTTTGATTGATAACAATTTAGTGTTCGGATGCACAAAAGAAGCCGTTATGGATTGCCCAAAGTTCAGCAACAGATGATGTCAGCCGTTAAAAATTACCAAGACCACTCTGATGTGACTATCATAAAGCCGAAGTAAAAACCTTTTTGGGTTAACATGAAACATCATTCCCTCAAAACGGAGTAAATCATGAGAGATTGTCGATCTTTTTATATCGATGGTAAATGGGTAAGTCCGATCAAAGCCAATGATTACCCTATTGAAAATCCATCGACTGAGGCAAGTGTGGGCTTAGTCAGTCTTGGAACAGTAGAAGATGTTGATCTTGCGGTAAAAGCCGCTCGGACAGCGTTTAGCAAATATGGTCTCTCTACTCGGGAAGAAAGGATTTCATTACTAGAGAAATTATTAGAGGTGTACAAGAGCCGTTATGACGAGATGGCTGAGGCGATAAGTATTGAGATGGGTGCCCCGATCGATTTCGCGATGGAAGATCAAGCAGATTGTGGACGCGGGCATATAGCCACCACTCTAAAGGCACTAAAAAAATATGAGTTTCGTTCCGAAAAAAGCAACGCGACGATCGTAAAAGAACCTATTGGAGTTTGTGGATTTATTACACCATGGAATTGGCCGATCAATCAGATAGCTTGTAAGGTGGCTCCGGCTTTAGCTAGTGGTTGTACCATGGTTTTAAAGCCGAGCGAGATTGCACCTCTTTCGGCTCAATTATTCAGCAAAATAGCACATGAGGCCGGCATACCTGCCGGGGTTTACAACATGGTTCATGGTGATGGTTCTGGTGTGGGGGCAGCAATTTCTGATCACGATGATATCGATATGGTTTCTTTCACGGGGTCAACACGCGCTGGTATCGCTGTGTCATCAGCTGCAGCCAAGAGTATAAAGCGGGTGACTTTGGAATTAGGAGGGAAGTCGCCTAATATCATTTTTGGTGATGTAGATCTCGAGACAGCCGTTACCAGTGGAGTGATGGCGTGCATGGAAAATGTGGGCCAGTCATGTAATGCGCCTACGAGAATGTTGGTGCCAGCTGATAGTTACCAAGAGGCACTAGATTACGCCAAAAAAGCAGCTGATTCTGTTAGTGTCTCAAAGTCACATGAGCATGGCAAACNCATCGGGCCTTTGGTGAGTCGCATTCACTTTGATAAAGTTCAACGCCTTATTCAAACAGGCATTGACGAGGGTGCTAGAGTCGTTGCTGGTGGCGCTGGAAAACCCGAGGGGATGACAAAGGGTTATTTTGCTCAACCAACAATATTTGGCGATGTTAACAATCAAATGACTATAGCTCGGGAGGAAATCTTTGGACCCGTGTTGGTACTGATCCCTTTCGATACCGAAGAGGAGGCAATCAATTTGGCCAATGACACATCTTATGGTTTGGCAGCCTATGTTCAGACTAACGATGAAAAGCGGATAGATCGAGTTACGCGTCGACTCCGTGCTGGGATGGTGCGTGTTAATGGCGCGCCTCACGTTTATACCTCTCCTTTCGGTGGTTATAAACAATCTGGCAACGGCCGCGAGTGGGGCGAGTTTGGTTTAGAGGATTTTCTTGAAATTAAAGCTATTAGCCGTCCTTTTAGTAATGGTTAAATTAACCCTCAATGAATTGATTTAAGGTGCAGGACTTGATCGACGAGAGGCCATTAAGAATTGGTGTATTAGCAGACTGCAAAATGGTCGGGCCTCATGAATTTCATTCATTCGGTGACAAGTATTTGCGCGCCATCTCCGATGGTATGAAAGCATTGCCAGTGCTTATCCCTGCATGGGCTGAACGCGATCTTCTTTACTGTTATTTAAGTGGTGTTCAGGGTCTTCTTTTGACGGGGGCTCACAGCAATATTGAGCCGCATCATTATGGAGCTCAGCTTTCTACGGATGCATTTCATGATTCGGCGCGCGATTCAAGCGCTTTTCTCCTAATCGATATGGCGCTCGGTATGGATATTCCTGTTTTCGGTATTTGTCGCGGATTCCAGGAGATTAACGTGGTTTTGGGCGGCAGTCTCCACCAAAAAGTCCAAGCTGTTGACGGACTGATGGATCATCGCGAAGATCCTGGACAGTCTCCCGCTAAGCAATATGGCCCAAGGCATGAGGTGCAATTAGAAAGTGATAGTTTGCTTAGATCAATTAGTGATTCTCATAAACAGGCAGTTAATAGTCTCCACCAGCAAGGTGTATCCAGACTTGCAGAAGATTTAGTGGTTGAAGCGCGGGCAACCGATGGCTTGATAGAAGCATTCCGCTCCAGAGGACTCGATCGTTTTGTTTTGGGGGTTCAGTGGCATCCAGAGTGGCAGGTTACTAGAAATCCATTTTATTTGCGTATTTTTAATATATTTAAACAGGCATGCTTAGCTCGTCAAGAATGACTCCTTAACTTTAATAGATATAATGGGAGACACCTGAACTTGATACTACGAGGTTGATCATTTGCAATATTAGAGATTGGTTGAAACGACATAATATCGAAGAGATCGAATGCCTGGTCCCAGGTATCAACGGTAATTCTCTCGGCAAGCTTGTGCATTTAGACAGGTTAATCAAGGAAGATATTCGTTTGCCTGAAGCGGTTCTGTTGCAATCGATTACGGGAGGTTACCCCGAAGACTTTGAGGAAATCCTCGGTGAAACCGACTGTGATATGTTTTTAGCTGCCGATCCTAATGCCGCATGCTTGGTTCCNNGNGNTGAGGTGCCGACAGCGCAAATTATTCATGACTGCCATACTCGTGATGGACATATGCACCCTTTGTCCTGTCGTGGCGTGCTTAAGCGCGTAATAAATCTATTCGAGATAGAAGGTTGGCGACCAGTAGTTGCTCCAGAGATAGAGTTTTACTTGATTAGCCAGTGCTTTCATTCGCAAGCCAAAATCCAACCTGCCACTGGACGCTCTGGTCGTTCGGAAAAGGTGCGTAAGTCATACACAATCGAGGCAATAAAGGAGTTTGACAGCCTCGTGCGAGAGGTGTTTGTTAATTGTGAGTCGATGGGAATTGATGTGGACTCAATAGTTGATGAATCGGGAGCGGCTCAGATGGAGATGAATTTTCTTCATGGTGACGCTCTAAATCTTGCCGATCAAGTGTTCTCGCTCAAAAGACTATTGCATGAAACGGCAATGAAACATGGCATTTTCGCAACTTTTATGGCAAAGCCAATTGATCGGCAACCTGGCAGTTCCATGCATATCCATCAAAGTATTGTTCGCATTGACGATGGTAAGAACATTTTCATTGATAAACATGGGAATGAAAACAAATCTTTTCGTTATTACGTTGGCGGATTGCAAAAATACACAAATGCCATGATGGCATTTTATGCGCCCAACCCAAATTCATATCGCCGTTTAAGGAAGGGTACAGCCGCCCCAATAAATGTTGACTGGGGCTACGACAATCGTACCGTGGGCATTCGAGTCCCTGATAGCTCAGCAGATTCGAAAAGGGTGGAGAATCGGTTTGCGGGGGTGGATTCTAATCCATACCTAGCGATTGCAGCAACATTGGCCAGTGGCTATCTGGGAATGAAAATGGCGATAGAACCGACGACACCGATTCAGGGAAGTTCTTATGATCAGGCGATTGTTTTGCCTCGGACATTGGAGAAAGCGCTGCAATTTTTAGATGAATCTCAGGAGGTCCATGAAGTCTTTGGTAGTGACTTTGTTGAGGCGTTTTTGGCCGTAAAGGGTTTTGAATATAAGGAGTTTAATAGTTCAGTGGGACTAATGCGTTGGTTTTACTCAAGGATCTTTCCGCAAGCGAATCGTTTGATAAGTTCTTGGGAGCGAGAGCACTTACTTCTAAATATTTGATCAATGTTGTTTACTTCTGCTTAATTGATTTTTAGCAAATTGGTAATGTTGAATTTTCTGTTTAATATGTCGTTCATCTAGGAGAAATGTGCTATGTCCAACACACGCCAACTTCAACGGCTCGATCGAGAGCATCATTTCCATCCGTTTACTGATCAAGGTGATCTAAATAAGCGTGGCACTCGCATTATCAGCAAAGCAGATGGTGTCTATCTGTGGGATAACGAAGGTAATAAGATTCTCGATGGAATGGCCGGTCTATGGTGCGTCGCCGTTGGTTATGGGCGTAAGGAGCTTGCCGATGCAGCCCATCAACAAATGATGGAATTGCCCTACTACAACAGTTTTTTCCAGTGCACAACGCCGCCAGCAATCAAGCTCGCAGAGAAATTGGCAGATTTGGCACCCTCACATCTCAATAATGTGTTTTTTACTGGGTCTGGTTCAGAATCGAATGACACAGTTCTGCGTTTGGTTCGCCACTTTTGGTCGGTCCAAGGACAACCGGAACGGTCGCTAATTATTAGCCGTAAAAACGCTTACCACGGGTCGACCGTCGCGGGAGCGAGTCTCGGAGGGATGACATATATGCATAGACAAGGAAATCTGCCTATTCCGGGGATTGAACACATTGATCAACCATATTGGTTTGAGGAGGGTGGTGACTTAACTAAGGAAGAATTCGGCAAGCAGCGAGCACAACAGCTGGAGGAAAAAATTATCGAAGTCGGTGCAGAGAAGGTAGCCGCTTTTATTGCCGAACCAATCCAAGGAGCTGGTGGTGTAATAATTCCTCCTGACAGTTATTGGCCTGAGATTCGACGAATCTGCAAGAAATACGATATCTTATTGGTTGCTGATGAGGTTATTTGTGGCTTTGGTCGAACGGGCAACTGGTTTGGCTCTCAAACGTTCGAGATAGAACCTGATTTTATGTCTGTTGCTAAGGCACTATCTTCAGGTTACTTACCAATAGGCGCTGTGATTGTAAGCGACCGCGTAGCCAAGGTTTTAAAGGAGTTAGGCGGAGAAATTAATCATGGATATACATATTCTGGGCATCCTGCGGCGGCGGCAGTTGCCATTAAGAACTTAGAAATTATTGAGCAAGAAAAATTAGTTGAAAAAGTTGCGCATGACACGGGACCATACCTGCAATCACGGTGGAGGGAACTTGCAAGTCATCCGTTGGTCGGGGAGGTAAGAGGTTTGGGTTTAATTGGCGCGCTTGAATTGGTAGCAGATAAAAAGGCACGGACGCGAATATCGAAGGGTGGTAAGGCTGGCTCGTTGTGCAGGGATTTCTGCACTGCCAATGGGTTAGTTATGCGGGCCACCGGTGACACCATGCTCATATCACCTCCTTTGGTGATAAATACTTCAGAGATTGATGAGTTAATTGGCAAGGCCAAGAAGTCTCTTGATGATACGTTGCATGCGATATCTGATGGCGTGCTAGAGGCATGACGACTGAGGGTTCTGCTAGCGCAGGTTTATCTACTAAGTTTAAGATTTTTAAGTACAGTATATTTGCCCTTCTTGGGTTTAACGCTGTGCAATATTTTCTCCAAGATTACGCAGCATCACAGCATGTTTTCAGTGCTGGATTACCATGGGCTCAGGCCGTCGAGGCCTATGCTGTCACGATTGATACTTTGGCCTGGATCACGCTTTTAATTATGTTTGATCTTGAGACCTCGGTACTTTCCCGTAAACTTTTGCAAAAATCCGAAATAAGATGGTGTATCAGGGGGATAAAAGTCCTCTGTTATGGATTGGTTATTTATGCCCTCTATGGTTATCTTATAAGACTTTCGGGCATGCAGACCTTTGAGCCATCTGAAATTTTGGACTTATGTGCTTATCTGAGTGACGACCTAGTATTTATGAACAGTCTCGATTTGTTTTCCTCCATCGATGCTCAAAACTGCGCAAGTTTAGTAAGCGGTGAACAACTGTACCGCGATTCTGAAACAAATCGTATCACCGATATCCATACTTTATTGATGTCCCAAAATCTGGCGCGGACTGACGTTGTTAATGCAAGCACTTGGGTCTTGATTGTGTTAATTCTTGAATTTGATGTTTGGATGAAATCAAGAGGCGAGTCAACCAAGCAACTTGCTTTTGTTCTTAACGCTTTCAAAGGAGCGCTTTACTCGTTGCTGCTTGGTTGTGCAATTTTTTGGGGTCTCAGCGGAGTTTTTCTAGATTTTTGGGACGCCTTCTTATGGATTTTGGCATTCGCTTTTATAGAATTAAATATCTTCGATAAGGCTTTTAAGCGAGATGATACGGCACACATAAATGATTGAGTCGACGATTTAGGTCCGTGAAAGAGGTTTGCCATTGAGTCGCTGTTTCCTGTCTGTTGATTTAGCAACCTAAATGACGCTTGTTTTTACTTGTAACTTGTAACTTGTAACTTGTATCTAGTATTTTTTAACAGTGACAAAACGCCAATCGCTCTGACCCCAATTTACATCCCGCCAACGCCAGGGTTAGCAGCGGAACTGATTCCTTCAACGTTTATGTTTTCTATAAACTCCCGTAATACCCGTGCGCCTTTTTCCCAACCCTCTGTTTTTGCTGCACGAGTGTCGTTCAACTGAACTTTTCCTGATCGACAATATCGTCAAAAAATAGTCTGTGCCTAGGATCCGAGATAACCCTCAATTGGTCAAGCTTTTCGATGTAGGGCTCAATAACGCCAGATCAATGATTCAGGGTCTGATGGTTATGAGAGTCACAGCTAGGACTGCGAGTCGGCTGCGTAGCAGGGTGAACCAATCCGGCGGATAATCTAAGTTTAGTGCCAAGGCATATCCTGCATAAATCTCTGGCCTAGAGCCTCGAGATCATATTAGGCTTGAAAAAATCCCCCGGAGGGCTCACTTTTCAGCACCTCAGAGGCTTTTTTTATGCTTACATAAGCAAATGTCCGGTTCTGGTACTCATACTTGAGTCGTTTAAAATGTAGCTGTTCGCTCGCCTTTTCTGAAGCATAAATGGGCAAAGGCTTGACCATGATTGCGATTACCGCAGCAAACAGACAAAGATTCACAGAGCTAATAGGATAGATTCTACAGGGAATGTTCTGTGTCCCTCCGTAAAAGCGAAACACTACAAACAACTGACCAAGCTAAGCTTCGCTTCTAAAAGTCGGGTTTAGGGACTCAAAGTGCTTCTGCGTCAGCGACATCTGAGCCGAGCGTTGGTGCACCCAATGATACCCCAATCTCTTGGTCTCCCATAATATGCTGGCAAGTGGTTGTGAGATCACAAAACCGTCGTTGAAGAGTTGAGTCGTTATATAGCACCCCCGTGCCGCCTAAGCGGAATATTTCCGAACCGATTTTCGAGCACTCGTCATGCATGTATGCGTTCGCGGCCCTATATTGGGTTCGCTCAATGGAAGATGCCTTCCCGCCTGCGGCCCAAATTTGATCACTCTCGTCAATTGCGAAATTTTTGCCTGCAGCCAAATGAATTTCCACAGACCCAATATTTCGCTGGTAATCAGCATGATCCTTTTAGGCGATTGACGGATCTAGGAACGGCCGTTTGGTCTGGCCAAGTTCGATAAGCTCGTCCAGCATTGCTTCGGTAATTCCTAATATGCCGCCCAGATGTAGAGGTCCCATTGATATGTAAAAGGAAACGCGCCCAATTTCTGGTAAATCTTCCTCATCGGCGTATGGCGAATTTGCGCTAAAAACGGCACTGTGGGCATCCGTTACAAATACATTTTCGATCTTTACATCATGACTTTCGGTGGCTCTCAATCCGATTGATGACCAGTTGTCTAGTTTTTTGACTTTTTTTCCGAGGATCAGAGAGATTCTCAATTCTGGCTGATCGATCGGTTGCTTATTGCTTGCTTCGCTTTCATCTCTAACGAAACCGGTTACGATGAATCAGGATGCGGTATATGAGCCGCTAGCTAATGGCCAGGTACCGTTGACCAAAAAGCCCCCATCAACTTTTTTATGCCGTGTTGGGGCGTGAGCGGCGCTCGCGCAAGAACGCCACAATTCTTTCTAAAAATTTTCGATCGAACGTCTTTTGAAAACCATTGAAATATCGCTAGCATCTCTGCGGCGACCATGAAGGAACAAGCCATCGGCCTTCGCGATTTCCCCGATAAGAGGAAGCATATCAGGCGCAGAATATTCTGCGCCACCTTGGTCTTTCGGGTATAGTACTCTTAAGAGTCCTGTGTCGACAATTTTTTGGAAACCTGCTTTTCCAATGCTCCCGGAGTTATCCGCTTGATTTGAGGAACTGATTATCTTGCCGTGTAAATCCCTCAAAGCTTCCTATAATGCGGAAGGGCCCTCATATTCGGGTAAAATTGAGTTTTGAGGTTCTGCCTTTTCTATTTCAATCGCTGTCCTCTGGGTCATAAAATTAAACCCACTCTTTTGCTTTGCTCTCGGATTCAATGGGCCTCAAAGAGATCGTTATTCTGGACAAATGAAACGTTATTATTTTTAAAAAACGCTCATTTTCGTGTATTCTATTGTTAAGCGTGTATTAGTTCCAATTAGGTTTCAGACACGCGCCCGAGTTCTGCTAGGAATCTTAAAACTATATAAATTTGATAGAGAGTCACCTTCTTTGGAGGCAGCAAGAGCTTATGAGTACTAGTTACCCCTCGTTAAACTTTAATCTTGGCGAAGATATAGACATGTTACGCGAGATGGTCTTTAAGTTTTGTAGCGGGGAGATCATGCCAAGAGCAGCTGAGATTGATGCTAGTAATGAATTTCCAATGGATTTATGGCGTAAATTTGGAGATTTGGGCTTACTAGGTATCACAGTGAGTGAGGAATATGGCGGCTCAAATATGAGTTATCTTGCTAACAGCGTGGCTATGGAGGAAATCTCGAGGGCCTCGGCGTCGGTGGGTCTGTCTTACGGTGCTCATTCGAATCTCTGTGTCAATCAGATCTATAGAAATGGCAACGAAGAACAAAAACTAGCCTATCTTCCCAAATTATGTTCCGGTGAGCATATAGGCGCTCTTGCAATGAGTGAACCAAATGCGGGCAGTGATGTGGTAAGTATGCAACTCAAAGCCGAGGATCGGGGAGACTATTACCTCCTAAACGGGAATAAGATGTGGATCACCAACGGACCTGATGCGAACACTTACGTAGTGTATGCAAAAACCGACACCAAGGCCGGATCTGAGGGGATAACTGCGTTTATTGTCGAGCGCGATTATGAGGGATTTTCGCGTCTTCAGAAATTAGATAAGCTTGGTATGCGAGGCTCAAATACCTGCGAACTTGTTTTCGAAGATTGTGAAGTCCCTGCAAAAAACATCCTTGGCGCAGAAGGACGCGGCGTAGCTGTTCTTATGTCTGGACTTGATCTCGAGCGAACCGTTCTCTCTGGCGGCCCAGTTGGAATAATGCAGGCTTGTTTAGATGCAGTGTTGCCTTATATACATGAGCGTATACAGTTCGGTAGACCGATTGGGGAGTTTCAGTTAATGCAGGGAAAAATAGCCGATATGTATGCCGAGCTTAATGCCTCCCGGGCCTATCTTTATGCGGTAGCAAAGGCCTGTGACTTGGGTCAAGAGTCGAGGAAAGACGCGGCAGCGGGAATTCTTTATACGGCCGAAAAGGCAACCCAAATGGCTCTCCAAGCTATTCAAGCTCTAGGTGGTAATGGTTATACAAATGACTATGTCACCGGTCGACTTTTACGGGATGCCAAGCTCTATGAAATTGGGGCTGGTACTTCCGAGGTTAGGAGAATGCTGATAGGTAGGGAGCTTTTTTCCCAAACCGCTTAGAGAGAGATTAAATGGCGATTCTTCAGACCAAAATAAAGGTAAAAAGCACTCAATTTGCCGCCAATGCTAAAGCAATGCAGGCCAAGGTTGATGATTTGAATCAGACACTTGAAAGCATTGCCAAGGGAGGTGGTACCAATTCATGCGAAAGGCATGTCAGTCGGGGGAAATTGTTGCCGCGAGACCGAATCCTGGGCTTGCTCGATCAAGACAC
>NZJL01000076.1 GCA_002692165.1 Porticoccaceae bacterium | reverse complement strand
AGGGGCTATCCGATTATTTAGTTGGAGCGATTATTGGCTGGGAGGGTATTCCAGCGACGCCATTTGTGGGTTGTTTTTCAACCGATTCCGAGGCTGCAGACTGGGCATTGCAGTGGATGCCAGAGGGCGGTGACCCGGTGCAAGAAAGTTATGTTAATTTAATTCCTACAACTCAAGGGGGCACGCATGTTAATGGTCTGAGAAGTGGGCTGCTCGAAGCAATTCGTGAGTTTTGTGAATTCAGAAATCTACTGCCCAGAGGAATAAAGCTAACTCCGGATGACATATGGGAACGGTGCAGTTATGTGCTCTCTGCTAAGCTTATAGAGCCTCAATTTTCTGGCCAAACTAAGGATCGATTGTCATCTCGAGAGGCCGCTAGCTTCATATCTGGACGAGTGAAAGATGCTTTTAGTTTGTGGCTTAACCAACATACAGATGAGGCTGAAAGAATCGCCGAGTTCTTCATATCTGCGGCCCAAAAGCGTATGCGCGCTAGCAAAAAGGTGGTGCGAAAAAAGGTTACCCAAGGTCCCTCGCTCCCAGGCAAATTGGCCGATTGCACAAGTGCAGAGGCCGAGCGAAGTGAGTTGTTTCTCGTAGAAGGTGACTCGGCAGGTGGATCCGCCAAGCAAGCAAGGAATCGAGAAAACCAGGCAGTCATGCCCTTGCGAGGCAAAATACTTAATACTTGGGAAGTGGATTCTCAGGATATTCTTGCGTCACAAGAGGTCCACGATATTTCTGTCGCACTTGGGATTGATCCCGCGACTGAAGATCTCAGACCATTGCGTTATCATAAAATTTGTATTCTTGCAGATGCTGATTCTGATGGTTTGCATATAGCCACACTTCTATGTGCACTGTTTGTTAGACATTTTCGTTCACTCGTGTTTGCCGGACATGTTTATGTTGCAATGCCGCCACTCTTTCGCGTCGACATGGGAAAAGAGGTGTTTTATGCGCTTGATGAAGCTGAAAAACAGGCAATTTTGAAACGTTTAGAATCGGATAAGAAGCGGTTAAAAACCAATGTTCAGAGATTCAAAGGGCTGGGAGAAATGAATCCAATACAACTTCGTGAGACAACTATGGATCCAAACACGAGACGTTTGGTTCAGTTGACTCTTCAACCTGGCGATGAAACTAACAGTACCATGGATATGTTATTGGCTAAAAAACGGGCTTCTGACAGACGAATTTGGTTGGAAGGCAAGGGAGATTTGGCCGACACCGGCAGCTTATAGAGTAATCATCAAAGGATATTTCGATGACCGATATTGTTACGTATAACGACCAAGGAGAGGAAACTCGATCCCTCAGTCAATATGCAGAACAGGCTTACCTAGATTATTCTATGTATGTCATCTTAGATAGAGCACTGCCGCATATCAGTGATGGTTTGAAGCCCGTCCAACGTCGCATCATTTATGCGATGAGTGAGCTTGGGTTGAATGCGGCAGCTAAATTTAAAAAGTCCGCTCGAACCGTGGGAGACGTCATTGGAAAGTTTCATCCTCACGGCGATAGCGCGGCCTATGAGGCCATGGTTTTAATGGCCCAACCTTTTTCTTATCGTTACCCTTTGGTTAATGGTCAAGGAAATTGGGGCTCCTCAGATGATCCAAAATCCTTCGCAGCAATGCGATATACCGAATCTAAGCTTTCGAAATATTCTGAGATTCTTCTGTCTGAATTGGTTCAGGGAACTGTGGATTGGCGTCCCAATTTTGATGCGACCATGCAAGAGCCAGAAATTCTTCCAGCCCGCGTGCCTAATATCCTACTAAACGGTACAACAGGCATAGCCGTTGGAATGGCAACTGATATCCCACCACATAATTTGAGAGAGGTTGTAAGTGCTTGTTTACATTTGATTGAGCACCCGAAAGCGACAACATCGGATCTTATGGAACTTTTAAAGGCACCTGATTACCCTACTGACGCAGAGATAGTAACCTCTAAGAGCGATCTACATGTTGCTTATGAAACTGGTAGAGGCTCGCTGAAAATGCGAGCGGTTTGGCAGCAAGAGGGGGGGGATATCGTTGTGACTGCGCTTCCATTTCAGACGTCGGGTTCAAAGGTCCTTGAGCAAATTGCAGTTCAAATGCGGAATAAAAAGCTCCCAATGATTGAAGACCTGAGGGATGAATCTGATCATGAAAATCCAACGCGTCTAGTTCTTTCTCCGCGCTCAAATCGCGTGGACGTTAAATCAGTGATGAGCCACCTGTTTGCGACAACTGATCTTGAGCGCAGTTACAGGATAAATTTGAATATTATTGGTATGGATGGTCGACCCCGCATCATGGGAATGCGATCAATTCTTGACCAATGGAATCAATTTCGCATTGCAACAACCCGTCGCCGTATTTCCCACCGTTTAGAGCGCGTGAAGAAAAGGATCCATTTACTTGATGGGCTATTAGAAGTTTTTTTGAACCTCGATCAGGCGATTCACATCATTCGCACCGAAGATAAACCAAAAATTTCGCTAATGAATATCTTTAGCCTGTCCGAAATTCAGGCGGAGTATATTTTGGAGACGCGTCTCCGTCAATTGGCCCGGCTTGAGGAAGTAAAAATTCGCTCGGAGAAAGACCTTCTTGGAACGGAAAAAGTAGAGCTCGAATTGCTGCTTGGTTCCGATAAGCGAACAAAAACAATGGTGAAACGTGAGTTGCAGGCGGTTGCTGATGATTATGGAGATTCCCGGAGATCGCCTCTAGTTCAGAGGGATGANGCACAAGCTTTCAANGAAAAAGACTTGCTTTCCAATGAACCAATAACAGTTATCCTGTCAGTNAGNGGATGGATTCGTGCAGCCAAAGGGCATGAGGTGGACCCNACCACNNTNANCTANAAGTCCGGTGATTCNTTTTTATCAATGGCCAGNGGACGNAGCAATCAGAATATTTATCTNCAGGACACGGNCGGNCGATTTTATTCTCTAGCTAGCCACACCCTTCCGTCTGCAAGGGGGCAAGGTGAGCCGGCTACAGGAAGGCTAAGCCCTCCTTCGGGCGCTACTTTCACGCACGTTTTGATGGGAGTTGAAAATCAAAAAATATTGCTGGGAAGTGATGCAGGTTACGGATTTGTTACAGAGATTGGTAATCTTATGACAAAAAATCGAGCGGGAAAGTCGGTTGTCTCAATTCCCCTTGGCGGCAGGATCATGAAACCCAAAGTGATTTTTGGTGACGATTGTCTAATCGCGGCAGTCAGCAATGAGGGACGATTGCTTATCTTTCGTCTGGCTGAATTGCCCGAGCTGGCAAGGGGAAAAGGCAATAAAATTATTAATATCCCAGCGTCCCGTCTAGCTGATCGGNAAGAGTATGTCGCAGACTATGCAATAATTGAGAATGGAGGTTCGCTGATTGTTTATTCGGGCAAGCGACATCACGTAATAAAAAAGAAAGATCTAGAACATTATTTCGGTGAACGGGGGAGAAGGGGTAGAAGATTACCCAGAGGTTTCCAACGCGTTGATAGATTGGACTGCAGCACTAAAGCGGACTAGTTTGTGGAGACTAGCCTTGCCTCAACAGCGTGAAACCCTTAAGTATGTGGATTGCTTCTTTCAATTGATTGTCATTTGTCACCCCTTTGGCCTCGCTCTGTTGGCTGGAGTAGTGTCCATCGGGACCTTTTAAATGCCCATCGAGATCGCGCTCGCGAGGAAGCCTGGCAGATTCCAAGAGGGTTGTTTCCGCCCTAGGAATGTTAATGTCGGGAATTATACCCTCTGCCTGTATGGATCGGCCTAGTGGAGTGAAATATCTAGCGGTGGTTAATTTTATCGCCCTTCCATCACCGAAAGGAATCACCGTTTGCACAGAACCTTTTCCGAAACTTTGAGTGCCGAGAATTGCAGCCCTGGTATGATCTTGCAACGCACCGGCAAAAATTTCGGCTGCTGAGGCAGTGCCGCCATTTATTAAAATGACAATTGGGACACTACCAAGAAGTTTCCCGGGAGTTGCCAAAAATGTTTGGTTGGCGCTAGGTGTTCGTCCCTCAGTGTAGACAATAAGTCCGTCGTCTAAGAAGACATCCGCAATTTCGACTGCTGGGGGTATAAGTCCGCCAGGGTTATTTCGCAAATCTATGATTAGACCTTTTAAAACATCATTTGGATTGTCGAATTCGTTTAGCTTTTTAAGCGCTGCAATAAAATCTTTGTCTGAATTCTCTTGGAATTGAGATATTCTAATATAGCCTATATCGTTAGTTAAAAGTCGACTGCGGACCGCACTGGAATATATGATGTCTCGAGTGATATTTAAGCTGATAGGCTTGTCTTTACCCTCCCGTAAGATAGTCAAATCGATCGGACTGCCTTTTGGACCTCTTAGTTTGTCAATTGCCTCTGGAAGAGCGAAAGAACGCACTGGTTCGCCGTTAATTTCGTGGATAAGATCCCCGGTTAGGATCCCAGCCTTTTGTGCGGGACTATCATCAATTGGAGCAATTACCTCCAACATGCCGCGTTTTGCACTGATCTCGATACCGAGACCGCCATATTGGCCACTTGCGCTCTCTTGGAGTTTTTTATGTGCCTCTAAGTCCAAGTAGGCCGAATGAGGATCTAGCTCCAAAAGAAGACCTGCCACAGCGCTTTCTAAAAGCTGTATGTCAGTTACCTCATCAACATAACCTCGGCGAACCTGCTCAAAAACCTGAGTGAATATTCGCAGCTCTTGAAGCGGAAGTCGAGCTTCTCCAACTTTTCCGTTGTTTTGTTCGCGCTCGGGAATGTCGGTGTTTGCAGAAATTACTGCAGATGTGAAGAACGATAAAAAAACAAAATACTTGATACACATTTGTTTCATTTTGACCTCTTTTAGAAAAAGTGAATCCCAAATACTGTTGCATACTATGTAATCAATTGAGGTATTGCTATCTCTGCATCTGAGTTGTCAGCTCTTCGAAGTCGAAAATGGCCGCTTTTTATCATTTTTTTGCTAGCCAAGTTTTTGGATTAACTGGTGCGCCGCTTTTCCGTATTTCGAAGTAAAGAGCTGGTTTGTCGATACCTCCACTATCACCAGAGTGAGCAAGGGTGTCATTTATCTCGACCCAATCGCCTGTATTTTTGAGCAACTCCTGATTATGTGCATATAAGGTCAGGAAGCTTTCGCCATGATCAAGTATTATCAGTAGTCCAAAGCCGCGCAAGTAGTTGGAGAAAACAACTCGACCTTGATGAACTGCATTTACTGGCGTACCAGCCGCGGTGTTAATAAGCCACCCCTCCCAGCGAAGAGATCCGCTCCTGATATTACCAAACCTTTTAGAAATGCGACCTTTGACAGGCCATGAGAGCGATCCTTTACGCGATGAAATAGGCAGATAATCTCCTGGAAGGGACAATTGTTTCGATGTTTGTTCAACCGAATTTAATATTGCTTGAAGACGGGCACGTTGCTTTTCCCACAGCCTCAGTTTCTTTTGGTCGTCTTGGAGGGATTGCATCAGTTTATCTAAGGTTTCCTCGCGCTGATTTTTACCCATAGTCAGCTTGTCATAATTTTGAGCTAAGGATTTCTGCGAGTCTGATAGCCTNATTCTTTGTTGATCCATCTCGATGATTATCGTGTCTAGTGCTACCGAATCTTGCCTGAATTTTTTTAGTTTATTGTTGCGAGATTGCGTAAAATAATTGTAGTAACTCAGGACTCTCGAAAATTTACTGGGATCTCGCTGACTAAGAATGAGTTTAATGGGTTCTTGGGCTCCTATCTTATGAGCCGCCCGAAAATGCTGCGCCAAGATTTCTTTTTGCTCAGATATCTCCTTTTGCAAAGTAATTTGGCGGCGCTCCATGTCAGATTTTTCATTTTCTAGAGAAATAACTTTGTTGTTTAGTTGACGTAACGCTTTGTTTAATTCGGAGACTTTTACTTCTACGGACATTAATTCATTTTCTAGTAAGTTTTTTTCATTGCTGCTCTCTTGAAGCGTTCGTTGGAGACCAGAAATAGATTTCTGGAGCTCAGAGAGCTTTTTGGCATTCTTATCATCGGCAATGACCTTGCCGCAAAAAACCGAGAGATTGAGAATACAATAAACTATGATTATTAAGTACTTCATCGTTTAATTAGGGATTGACCAGTCATCTCCTTTGGCTTGCCAAGGCCCAATAGTTGAAGCATTGTTGGTGCCACATCAGCCAGTGTCCCACCCTCGCGGAGGCTAAATTTTCGGGTTCCGACGTAGACAAATGGAACTGGAAAGGTGGTATGTTGGGTATGCGGTTGATTATTTATATCGTCAAACATTTGCTCAACATTCCCGTGATCGGCCGTAACCAACGCTTCGCCTCCGACGACAGAAAGTGCCGCCAATACCTGCCCCAACGCATTATCAACAGCTTCGACTGCTTGGATTGATGCCCTGAAGTTACCGGTGTGGCCAACCATATCGCAATTCGCATAGTTGCATATTATTACATCAAAGCATTCAGATTTTATTGCTTGAATGAGCTTCCCAGTGACTTCCGGGGCACTCATTGCTGGTTGAATATCATAAGTTTCGACCTTTGGAGAAGGAAGCAATATTCGTTTCTCTCCGTTAAGTAGAGCTTCCTCTCCACCATTGAAGAAAAAGGTCACGTGAGCATATTTTTCTGTCTCAGCGATCCTAAGCTGACTTTTCCCTAAATCCGCAAGATATTTGCCAATTGAGTTGTCGATTGTCTGAGGTGGAAATGCGCAAAGCGGACTGAGGGATGGCTCATATTGCGAAGTCATTACGAAATTAGATAAATCTCTGTATAAGCCTCTATCAAAAGCTGTAAAGGGCTCTTTAGCAACTAATGCATGCGACAACTGCCTCGCTCGGTCTGGACGAAAGTTCATGAAGATGACTGAGTCCCCATCCTCGATTTTTGTCTCAGATCGGGCTTTTCCCAGGATTTTAGTCGCACTGACAAACTCATCTGTTTCGTTGCGTTTATATGCGGCTTCCAGCGCATCAAGGGGACTATCGGCCTCGTAGGGTGCATCCGCTTCAGTAATGAGTTTATATGCTTGAAGAGTCCGATCCCAGTTCTGATCCCGATCCATGGCATAGAAACGTCCCACGACGGAAGCGATTCTTCCCTTGGCCAAGGATTCGAATAACTTTTGAGTTCTCTCCAGCGATAATTTAGCCTTTCCGGGAGGGCAATCTCGGCCGTCCAGAAAAGCATGCAGAAAGACTTTTGAGGCGCCTCTCTCAACCGCCAATGTAATAGCTGCATTTATGTGATCCTCATGAGAGTGTACCCCGCCCGCAGAGAGCAATCCGAGTATGTGAATGCTTTTATTTGCTGCTATTGCACTATCAATCGCATGACAATACGCCTTATTGTTGAAGAAGCTCCCGTCGGTTATTGCTTTATTGATTCTGGTTAGATTTTGGAATATGAGTCTGCCGGCACCGAGCGTAAGATGGCCGACCTCGGAATTCCCCATTTGTCCCTCGGGTAGTCCGACGGAGTTTCCTGACGTGAGAATGGTTGTTTTTGGATGATGCGTCCAAATAGAGTCCCAATTGGGAGTAGCCGCATTTTTTATAGCGTTATAATGATCATTTTGGTTGATGCCAAAGCCGTCCAGAATAACCAAAACTAGCGGTTTCCTGTTCATAAAGTCCTAATAATCGGGAAGTGGTTGGATGAGTTTAAAGCCATAAACATTATTTCGCTATTCGTGAATAAGTGGTAAGTTTATTTAACTGCGGCCACCGTCCGGCCCAAAAGGTTTTGTTAAAAGGATTAATTTGGGAAGTAGTGTCATCGATCCCAAGAGAGCGGCGATCATGGCCAAACCCGTAAGCAAACCAAAATATATAGATGGAATGAAATTAGACAAGCCCAAAATCGAAAAACCTACAATGATGGTAATTGCGGTGTAAAAGAGCGCTCTTCCGATGGTGGCGTGCGCCCGATACATTGATGCCANATAGTTTTGATCGGTCCCGAATTCCTTTTTGAAGCGGGTCAGGTAGTGAATTGCGTGGTCAACCCCAATACCCACAGTGATCGCAGCTATCGTTATCGTCATCATATCTAGAGGAATACCTACAACACCCATGCCACCCAATACAACACCTGCAGCCAACAAATTCGGTATCACAGCAATAAGTGAAATTTTGATAGAGCCAAATAATACGATGAACATAAACATGATACCCATAAAAACTGCACCCAGAGTAAGAATCTGTGATTGATAAAGGCTTTGTAACATATTGTTGTATAAAACTAAGAGGCCGCTAAACCGGATGTTATCACCATCGATTTTTAACTCATCAACGGCAAAGGCTCTAATTTTCTTGATGAGGTCTGCTCTACGCAAATCTCCGCTTGTTTCCATGGTGCGCATTTGAATGCGCGTCTCATCGAGTTCTGCTATGAAATAGGGTCCCACTAATTGTTTGAAAATCTCGGGGCTCAAACTTTTTCGCAGAAACATCAACTCAAAATCGTTGAGTTTGTGGCCACTTAAATCGTTTGCAACTTGGTAAAGTTGAGCGAGGGAATTTACTTTGCCTATCTCGGGCTGACTTTCAAGGAAAGCATGCAATGCACTTATATCATCAAGACCAGCTGACGAGAACCAATAGCTACTCTCCATCTCGTCGTTTTCTTCATCTGTCATATCGAAAGCATTTTCTCCATACTCGCCGTATTCGTCGGTTCCGTAATCATCATCAGATGATTCATCCCCCAGAAATCCTAAAGTTTCGGAGTGGACGTCTAGCTCTGGGAGCAGACTTCGGCTTGGAGCCTGTATAACGATATCCAGCGGAGTTGTGCCCCCTAATGAGATGTCAATGGTTTCCATGCCTCTGTAGATTTCAGTATCACTATGAAAATAGTCGATGAAGCGGTTTTCTACCTCCAATTTAGAGATTCCAAAAGTTGCAAGTCCAGCTAATGTCAATGATACCCCGACAACGACGTTACCATATCGCTCGGTAAATGCCGCAAAAACCCTGGTGATTGAGACAGAGTCCTCATGATGATTTTCGGGTTTGCGTCCGATTACCATCATGCCCGCAGGAATAATGATGAATGAGATAGCTAATGCGACGAATATTCCCGAAGTCATCATCCAACCGAAGTCTATGACCGGTCGGATATTACTCACCACCAGGGATGCAAAGGCAACGGCGGTAGTTAATACCGTATACAGGCAGGGTCTGCTCATCGAGTAAACGGTTTCTGTCACCAGCTCGATTTGTTCGGAATCTGGTCTCTGGCCGGAGAGTTCCCGGTAGCGCACTATTAGATGAATAGTTAGCGCTAGCGTAACTATTATTAGAAGAGAGACGAAGTTGGATGAGATGACAGTAAGGCGCCAGTCGATCCAGCTAAAAAGGCCCAGCATAACAATTATGCAGGCGGCACAGTTTATCAAGGGAAGGATCACCCAGTGCAAACGCCTAAAGATGAGAATTAGCGTGAAAATTATAAAGAGTAAAATACCATTGCCAAAAATGATGAGATCGCTCTTAAGGAAATCAACCATGTCGACAGTAATCATGTCTGGGCCGCCAAGAAAAATTGTTGCCTTATCTTTGTAGGTAGCAGTAACTGACCTCACGTCTGCGATTAGGCGCTGGTTTTTCGCAGTTTGCTCGGTTCGATGGTCAAGAAATTCTTTACTGATTCTGTCGAGCTCTTCGCTTTCGGCCAAGGTCAGTTTTCGTTGTGCCCGCTGCTGACGGAGCATATCTCTAGCCCTCACCAAAGATAGGTACCGCTGATCAAGCTCCAGGTTAAGCATAATGCCCGTTGTCTGACCATCCAAGCTCAATATGGTGTCTCTATAGATCGGGCTGCTTAAAAACTCTTGTCTTGCTTGGCTTCGTTCTACCCCGGGCGTCAGCAATGTCCGTAACTCATCGCTGAAATCGGCTACAGAAATCTTTGGGCTGTAAAGCAGAGGCACATCTAGGATTGATAAACCTCCTGTAATACCTGGTATTGCAACCAACTCACCTACCAAAGATTTAAGATGAGTCAAAGCTTTTTCGTCGAAGAGATCTNCANGACCTTTGGCTCATAGGTAACCACCAGATAGTTAGAGGTTCCGTAACGGTTGACCATTTCTCGATAATAAATTACATCTTCGTCAAGCTCTAAAGTAAGGGCATCGGCTGATGCGTCAATCTTAAAATTTTGTAATCCGAACGCCATGGCCATGACAATCGCAAAAACGCATGTTAATGCCATCCGCGGATGATGGAGAACACTATTCTCATAAGCTTTTAATAGGATTGATGACATCGAAAAAACTCCTCGTTTGAAATCCTCTTGCTGAGTATAAATCAAGGCCTGAGTCACACAA
>NZJL01000075.1 GCA_002692165.1 Porticoccaceae bacterium | reverse complement strand
AAAGGAGAATCTACGAGTTTCTCCCGGAGGGTACTTGTCAGAGAAAAAACATCTCTCAGAACTTGGTTCTGCACTGACTCACCCATCCATCACCACCGACTTCTCTGAAGCCCTTCTGGAATTTATAACGAAGCCATCGAAGAGAATTGAGGAAGTGCTCGAAGAGTTAGAGGAAATCCAACGCTACACCTATGCGATTTTGTCAGATGAATTACTTTGGGTAAGCAGCATGCCATGTATCATCCACGATGACTCTAAAATACCTATCGCCCACTTCGGCAAATCAAATGTTGGTAAGATGAAGCATATCTATAGGGTAGGCTTAGGGAATCGGTATGGTCGCTCGATGCAAGTGATTGCGGGAATTCATTATAACTTCTCATTGCCTGATAGGTTCTGGAGACATCTAATGAGGATCTCTCACAGCTCTGTTGAGATTAATGAGTTCAAAACAAGCAATTACTTATCTCTAATAAGAAATTTCAAGCGAGAGTCCTGGCTGCTGCTCTACCTTTTTGGCGCTTCCCCTGCAGCTTGTCAAAGTTTCACAAAAGAGTTAACACCAAAGTTATCTAATTTAAAAAGTGATAAGGAGACCCTACATAGTCAATTTGGAACCTCGCTCCGCATGGGAGACCTCGGATACCAGAGTGCTGCCCAAGCTGAGCTAAGTATAAAATATAACAATCTTGACGAATATATCTCAGATCTGAGACGAGGACTCGACCAAGTATATGCACCATATAGGGCAATCGGCAAAAAAGATCCAAACTCTCAGTATCTCCAGTTAAACACCCATTTGCTGCAGATAGAAAATGAATTCTACAGCGTGATACGTCCAAAATGTGTGTCTCGGTCTGGCGAACCGCCACTTCATGCGCTTAAAGATCGGGGTATAGAATATGTTGAAATTCGTTGTTTAGACCTCAATCCATTCTTACCAAATGGCATTGACAAGCAGACAATTCAGTTCTTAGATATCTTTTTATTGTATTGCCTGTTATCAGACAGTCCATGCTCAAGTATCCAAGAACAAAAGGATATTGCCTCCAACCACAATGCAACCGTCTATCNTGGTAGAGATTGCTCCCTCCTCCTCAGAAAAAACAACGCTCCCATATCGTTGAGAGACTGGGCTCAACAAATCTTAGAAAAAATGAAACCTCTTGCTAATCTAATGGACCGCGCGCATCAGGAGAAAGAGTTCTCCAAAGCTCTCGATGTAATGGAAATGAGGCTTAAAAATAGTAATCGAACCCCCTCGGCAATGATTTTAGAGCAATTACGCTCTAATGATGAAAGCCATCAAGAATTTGGCATCCGCAAGGCCAAGGAACACACAAATTATTTTTCAAAGCAAAAGCCTGATAAAGTCATTATAGAGAAATATTCAAATTTAGCCCGACTGTCAATAGAAGAACAGCGCAGAATCGAAGACAATGACACATTGACTTTCGATGAGTATTTAGCCGACTATTACGATCAATGAAACGATTTTTCATCCTTAAGCGTTTATGAGTATTCTTAGTTACCGCCGCATTAATCTAATAACGGCCCTCGGATGCGGCGCTGCGATTGTTTTCGCCGTTTTATACCTCCAAGAGCACCTCGCACTGAAGCCTTGCTACCTATGCGTGACACAAAGGTTTTTTGTTACCGTTACTGGTTTGCTATTTGCGATGGCGATGATGCACGATAATTTTGGTCGGCCAAGGTCGATATATGCAAGTTTGAGCTGCCTATCCGCCATGGGGGGAGCATTTTTTGCCATGAAGCAACTGTGGCTGCAAAGCCTAAGCGAGGATCAAGTTCCAGCCTGTGGCCCACCAGTCGAGTATGTTTTTGAAGCTTTTTCTGCTAGCGAGATTATTACCATCCTACTCAGCGGTGACGGCAACTGTTCCGAAGTTCAATGGCAGTTGATTGGTCTAAGCATTCCTGGCTGGGTATTAATTGGCTGCATCATTTTGTTGGCTATTAGTCTTTTTCAGTTGTTGAGAAAAGAGTGAATATCATTTAAAAATTCAGTGGATGGCTCGCGTCCTCGTATTGCAAGACAAAAAGCTATAAGCTATAAGCTATAAGCTATAAGCTATTCTCACTAACATTTTACAAAGCTCCGGAATATTGTGATTAATGATCCACCCGAAATTACTAGCGAAAATAATCTAGCCGACTTAATCAGTCAATGGCTTGAAGATCGCAGGCTTCTTTTAGCTCAGTATGGTGATCTAGCTAACATAAAACCGTTTAGCGCACAGAATACTATGCATCGTGAATTGCTTAGAGAATTTTGCCAATCTATGGTTGATTATTTGTCTCGCGTCCACTTTGAGGTATTCGAGAAACTATATCAGCCAGAAACATTCATTAGTGAGCTAACATCAAAAAATCGACTTGTCGATTTGACCAAAAAAGTAGAATTAACTACGGATGATTTTCTTGACTTTAACGATAAATATCTCGCCACAGATGATCTAGCCACACTTTCCTCAGATCTCTCCAGTTTAGGAGAAGACTTAGCGAAACGGTTTGAAATAGAGGATGAGGTGATTGCTCTGGCTCGCCAGGCCATCGGCACGTCCAGTAAACATTAGCAACACTCATTTAAAATTACTGATTGGTTAAAAAATTGGCTCAAAGTTATGTACATTGGCTGGCCGATATGGACCGAACGAATTACTGACTTACATTGGACTGCAGAAGCTCTACTTCAAATATTAACATTGCATTGGGACCAATCGCCCCCTGACCGCCTGGACCGTAAGCCAAATCAGACGGTATAAACAATTCCCATTTTGAGCCTTCCGCCATCAATTTAAGAGCCTCAGTCCAACCTGGAATTACTTGTGTCACCCCAAACTGGGCAGGCACGCCGCGTTTTAAAGAACTATCAAATTCAGTGCCGTCTAGCAAACGGCCTACATAGTGGACCTCAACTGTGCTCCCATCCAACGGTTTGTCCCCGGTCCCATTTTTGATTGCCCTATACTGCAACCCACTACTGGTAGTAATGATCTCGGGTTTAAGGGCATTTTCCTTCAGAAATGCCAAGGCTTCNNCCGNATTGGNCTTNGACTGCAATGAGAGNACCTCCTCTTGTTGNCNTNCGCGCTCCTCGCGCTTTTCTGNCATAAGAGTTTGCCATACCTGNATAGCTTCCTGNATATCNTCTTCATTTAGCCTTGACTTGGTCCCCTCTAGGCCGTCGTCGAAGCCTTGGTCAAAAGCCTTGGCATCGAAATCTATCTCCATGGACATGATGTTGCGCGCACTGTCCATGCCGAATATATAACTTATTCGCTGAACTTGGTTCTGTAAGTTTAATGACTGATCATTTACGCTATCATCAGGCTCCGTTTTTACCTGATCACAAGCACTCAGAAGGATAATTAGTCCGAGTGTACATTTGTTTATTAGATGCATTTTTTCTCCCACATTGATCATGACACGAAGTTTTTGTCTGAAGTCAATATTTAAGATTCTGGTGACTTGCTTTACGGAATCGCAGGATTAGATTATATGTTATTCGTTCCCAAATGACGATCAATATTGAGTATCTCGGCGCTTAATCAAAGCTCTGCTTGTAAATTTTCTTTTTTTACGTTATGCAATTCGTTTAAAAACGAGGTCCCAGACATCATGACCCAGACGTGCTCCCCTGAGTTCAAATTTAGTCAATGGCCGATAATCAGGTTTTACTGAGAATTTTCCCACACCAGCACAGTTTAAAAAGCCATCCGACTGCTCCATTATTTCTAACATTTGCTCAGCATAAGCTTTCCAGTCAGTAGACATATGGAAAACTCCGTTTAAAACCAGCCTACTGCGGACCAATTGAACAAAGCTATGGGTTACGATTCTGCGCTTATTATGTTTTTTCTTGTGCCATGGATCGGGAAAAAATAATTGCATTCTGTCTATTGTATTCTTTCCGATACACTCTTCAATCACATCATTTGCATCCGCGAGATATACGCGTAAGTTTTTTAATCGGGCATCATACGCGCGCTTCATTATACTTCCCACACCAGGCGGGTAGACTTCGATGCCCAAAAACTGTTGATGTGGTGAGGCTTGAGCCATTTTTAGCAAGGAATCTCCCATCCCGAAGCCGATTTCAACGACCACAGACGCAGCGGAGCCGAAAATAGATTCAATGTCTAATTCTCCGCTGCCTAGTTCTAGTCCGAAGAAAGGCCAATGAGCTTCGAACGCCCTGCGTTGTGATTCGGTAATCCTTCCCGAGCGCACTACGTAACTGCGAATAGATTTTTTACGATACTCTAGTTTTCTTTCCATTTAATTTAAGTATTTGATGAGAGCGTTGGGATCCGCTCAGTATATCTATTCCTCAGCGCCGGAAGTTGAGTTACCCCGGATCGGCCGGGCACGTAGGCGTATAAATTAAGAGGGGCAAGATTGATTGAGGGGTCTCAAGAGGTTCTCAGTAGGATCGATACAAAATTAGTTGAAAAGTCTAATTCTCCATCGTAATACGAACACGTTTCATAGCATTTTTTTCCAATTGCCTGATGCGCTCCGCCGACACGCCATATTCAAGTGCTAAGTCATGTAAAGTCGATTTGGTGTCATCAAGCCAGCGACGCTGAAGAATGTCTTGACTGCGCTCGTCCAATGACGCAAATGCGTCCGCTAATCGGGCACTGTTGTCAGAAGTAACCTGGTTAAGCTCAACAATCCTCGCGGGATCTGCATCTAAATCCTGCAAATAATATATAGGTGCGACAGGCGCCCCATCTTCGTCATCATCCGGGGTTGCATCAAAGGTAGCATCACGCGCTGTGAGACGCATTTCCATCTCTAAAACTTCCTTGACCCCCACCCCTAGGTCTTCAGCTACGGCCTGCGCTTCCCGTTCGCTTAACCATTGAAGCTTTTTCTTAGCTCCTCGCAAATTAAAAAATAGTTTGCGCTGTGCCTTAGTGGTGGCAACTTTGACGATTCGCCAGTTCCGTAATATAAACTCATGGATTTCTGCTTTTATCCAATGAACAGCAAATGAGACCATTCGCACGCCTTTCTCCGGATTGAAACGCCTCACCGCTTTCATCAAACCTACATTCCCCTCCTGAATTAAGTCCGAAAGGGGCAGTCCATATCCAGAATATGACCTCGCAATGTGCACTACGAACCTAAGGTGTGAGAGCACGAGACGCCGTGCTGCGTCCAAGTCCTCTTCGTAATATAGTGCCTCTGTTAAGTCTCTCTCATCTTCCACGCACAAAATAGGCACAGCGGAAGCGCCTTGAATGTACGCATTCAAGTTAGCTCCGGGTGTCATCCACTCCATAGAAATTAAATTTTTACCCAACACAACCTCCGTTGTCCTAAAATTGTGCTTTTTAAGGACAGCAATTATAACACATTTGTAAAANTAATGNATGANNTACGTTTTTTTTTGATCTAGGGTTCAANACTCNGAAGGTGTTTTTGTACGGCAAACCATGCCCCAAGCAAACCGAGAGCCGATCCTATTGCTATAACGCCAAAAAAGCCACGAAAACTCAAGTTGTGAAGCGAAAAGCGACTTTCATATAGCCGCGCTAGGTTTTCGATGGAGACATTTAACCAACTAACGGAGATAAATAAAAAAAGCAATGCGATCAATGCTCCGGTAAATCCAATAACCAGACCAGTGTAGAGAAAGGGTCTGCGAATATAAGAATCAGTGCCGCCCACCAAACGGATGACTATTATTTCATCTGTCCGACTTTGAATCGCCAAACGAATTGTGCTGGCTACTGCCAACAAGACACCCAAACCTAGAGTAACACCAAGTGCAGTGATTAATTTTTCACCAATTTCAAGCATAGATCTCAGTCTTTCCAGCCATTGCATATCAACCTTTACAAGATCGACATTCTCAAATTTCTCAATTTGAGCAGCTATTTCACCGGCTCGCTCGAATTCAACGCTATCAGGTTGCACGGTGAAAACGGGCGGGAGCGGGCTATCGTCCATCGCTTCCAAAGCATTCCCAAAGCCAGAAAGCTCTTGGAATTCTACCAAGGCCTCTTCTCGGGATATAAAGTTAACTCGCTTGACTCCAGCTAAACTTTGTAACTTACTCTCAAGTCCTGATAACGCATATTGGCTCGCGTCCAACTCAACAAACACTGTGATTTGCGTCGACGCTTCTACGTCACCACCCAATCGTTCCATATTCTCAACCGCAAGGTACAAAGCACCAGGCAATGCCAGTGCAATAGCTATGACCAACACAGTCATCAATGATTGCAATGGCTCTGATGCCAAGTCGCGTAAAGACTCTAATAGCGTTCGTTGATGGTTGGCCAACTCACCAAGCCATCTTCCTTTCACGCGCGATGAATTATCATCAATAGCTAGTTTTCCCCTTGAGGTCATTTTATTCTGCGTCTTTCTCATGCTTACCGCTATCCTCGGCGAGAGTGCCATCATTTAGACGGAGAATCCGCAATCGCATACGGTTAATCAACGATACATCATGGGTAGCAATGAGAACTGTAACACCCACGGTCTGAAAGCGTCGAAATAGCGCCATTATTTCTGCTGACAGCTGCGGATCTAAATTACCCGTTGGTTCATCCGCCAAGAGAATTCTTGGTTTATGAACAATGGCACGGGCAATGCCAATCCGCTGCTGCTCGCCACCAGACAACTCCATGGGTTTCAAGTGCTCGCGTTCCAACAGACCCACGCTGTCAAGTGCCGCTCTAACTCGTCTACTCATCTCTGCTCTGGGATATCCAGAGACCTGAAGGGGGAGCGACACGTTATCATAAAGAGAGCGGTCCGTGAGGAGTCTATGGTTTTGAAATACAACCCCCAGCTGCCGCCGGTAAGTCGGGATCTGCGCTTTCCGAAGTTGATTTAAATTTTTACCATTGATTAGGAGGTTTCCTGAGGTAGGTCGCTCCATCAGCATCAGCAATTTTAGCAATGTGCTTTTTCCAGCACCCGATCGTCCCGTCAGAAAAGCCATCTCACCCGATTCCATTTGGAAAGAGATATTTCGCAGCGCTTCAAAGCCGCCATCGTAACGCTTACTCAAATTATCAAACTCTATCACTTATAATCTCTAATCATTATTGGGGGGTAAAAGCGCATCAACAAAATCTGTGGCGACGAAGGGTCGAAGATCCGCCTTTTCCTCCCCGATTCCTATAAAGCGAACTGGAACGTTGTGATTTTCAGCTAGTGCAAAGATTACCCCTCCTCGAGCGGTTCCATCTAGCTTCGTGATCACCATTCCGGTAATGCCCGCCATCGCCTTGAATTCTCTCAACTGGGCCAGGGCATTCTGACCAGTCGTCGCGTCCAACACCAACAGGACTTCATGTGGCGCACCTGGATCAACCTTAGCAGCCACTCTCTTCACCTTCGCAAGCTCTTGCATCAAATTAGTTTTATTGTGTAAACGCCCAGCGGTATCCGCAATAACAATATCTATTTCTCTTGACCGTGCGGACTCTAGCGCGTCATAAATCACCGACGCGCTATCGGCGCCATTTGGCTGCGCTATGACGGGCACGCCCTGCCTTTGGCCCCATACTTGAAGTTGCTCGACGGCAGCCGCACGAAATGTATCACCCGCCGCTAGCATCACGGATTTTCCATCTTGTTGAAATCTATGGGTCAGTTTACCAATAGTGGTTGTTTTACCAACACCATTCACACCTACAACTAAGATCATCGCCGGCCCAGCGATATTGTCAAATAACATGGGGCGCTCGCACGAATCGAGGATCTCTATCAAGATGCTGCGAAGCGTCGACCTGACAGTTTTAATGTCTGTTAGAACTTGTTTTTCTAACGCTTGTGTCAACCTAGTCATTATTATGCCAGTGACTGTAACACCAACGTCAGACGTGAGAAGCTCGGTCTCTATCTCCTCAAGCAAGTCCGGATCCATTTGCTTTGCTCTGCCAAAAAGCGCCGCCAAACCCTGACTAGTTCGTCTAAGAGCTCGCCGCATTCGCAATTGTGTTTTCGATAGGGGATCATTGGACGAGGCGCTATCTTTTAGAGAGCTCAATCGATCAAAAAAGGAGTTTTGTTTGTTCACTTTTTTTCCTAGTCGGAATGCAAATAATAGTCAGCATCGCGATAATGCCGTAATTAAACGAGTTGGTGTATCCTAACATTTAGACCAACAAAAGCCATAAATCAGAAGACGTGAGACAACAAAATCTACAACAAATTTTAAGCGATTAATATGAAAACTTCGAATAGAATTCGCATTATCGGTGGTCATTGGCGCAGCAGGCACTTACGTTTCGCACCCACAAAATCACTGAGACCCAGTGGCGATCGAACTCGCGAGCGAGTTTTCAACTGGCTGAGAGAGAAAATTATTGGGGCTCAATGTATAGACTTATTTGCAGGGAGTGGAGCACTCGCTTTTGAGGCATTATCACGCGGGGCTAAATCGTGCCTGGCGGTTGACAATGACCCGCAGACAATCGGATGGCTTAGGTACAACAGTAATCGACTTAGGGCTCAAAATTTGACTATTGTGGAATCGGACAGCTGCCTACTCGTTGCAAAACCGCCGATGCAGCCCGCTAACATTGTGTTTCTTGATCCTCCCTTTAACACATATTCAATCACCGAATTATGCCAAGAGCTCGAAACCCAGCAGTGGTTGCTTCCAGAAGCCATGATATATGTTGAATCATCTCGGACGGAAGCCGATCTTTGCACCCCAGAAAACTGGATGCTTTGGCGGCATAAAATTACCGGCCGTGTGGATATTAGGCTTTACAGGCGCAGTGGGACCAAACCATAATGTGCATCTTTTTCAAAGTGAAAGTTTCACAGTAGGTCGTGTTCATGAAAAAGATTGTGTACCCAGGCACCTTTGATCCAATAACCAATGGGCACATTGATATTTTAGAGAGGGCATCCAAGTTATTTGACCGAATTATTCTCGCCGTGGCGACCAGTAAACGCAAGCATCCCTTATTCAAAGTTGATGAACGGGTTCAACTTGCAAAGGACGCGATTAAGCATCTTGATAATGTAGTGGTTCGGCCGCTAGACTACTTGCTGGTTAACTTTGTTAGAGATTGTTCTGCAGACGGAATATTGAGGGGTCTCAGAGCAGTATCTGACTTTGAGTATGAGTTCCAGCTTGCAAACATGAATAGGGCGTTATCTCCTGAAGTAGAGAGCGTATTTCTCACTCCGGCGGAACAATTCGCCTATATCTCATCATCTCTTGTAAGAGAAATATCATCTCTAAACGGGGACGTATCCAAGTTTGTCCCGCCAAATGTATCTGATGCACTCATAAAAAAGTTTCAATCAGAGTGCTGATCAACGCTCGAAGACTATTATCGTAATCACCCAAAGCATGCGCTAATCGTCCGCCGAATCACTCATGATAATTGAGTCTCTTTGAGATAAGTCAAACTTGACATTTCGGGCAGAAGACCGAGCTCCTTTGCCCTATGCGGCTTTCGGCCAGGGCGTTAGAGCAAGTTTTACAGGGAAGGCCGCTTCTACCATAAACAAATAATTCTTGCTTAAAGTAACCCGGATCTCCGGCACTATTCGAGTAATCACGAAGTGTAGTCCCGCCGAGATTGATAGCATTTTTTAGTGTAACTTTGATGTTTTCGGCTAGGAAGTTATATCGGTTTCTCGATATGCGGCCGGCAGCTCTGTCAGGCCTTATGCCGGTCGAGAATAGAGCTTCTGAGGCATAAATGTTTCCGACTCCGACAACTACTGAATTAGTCATTACGAAAGCCTTTACCGCAATTTTCCTGCCTTTTGAGAGGCTATAAAGGTAGTCACCATCAAACTCCTTAGATAGTGGCTCGGGGCCAAGATTATTTAGCTGCCAGTGCGCCTCGTCAGACCATAACCGGCTCCCAAAACGACGGGGGTCGTGATATCGAAGAGCTTTCCCTGAAACCAGTTTAAGTTGAATGTGGTCATGCTTTTTCCAATCCACGTTTGGCTCTATAATGCGCAGACTTCCGCTCATACCGAGGTGCACTAGCATCGAACCGTTGTCCAAATGAAGTTGAAGATACTTTGCTCTTCTGGATACTTCTTTGATTGCATGACCTCTTACGCTTTGTTCAATCCCGCTCGTTACAGGATAGCGGAGAGAGGGCTGACGAATGATGAGATCGTCAATGGTCTCACCTAACAAAAACGGACGAATTCCCCTAAGTGTTGTTTCTACCTCTGGCAGTTCGGGCATCACTAGCCTCTTATAAAAATTTTCGTTGCTGCATCGAGAGATCGCAAGTGCATCTGCTTTTATTGCTTTCGTAGTTGCAAAAGATAAAACGGATGGTGCACTGGTAATTTACTCAAAAGTCAGTAGAATTCAACTTCAATGTTAGGTCTGACAATATTTCGGAAAAAAAATGGCACTAGGAAGAAAGCGTAAAGAGGTTGACGAGTCTCAGATTGACCTCACTCCTATGCTAGATGTTGTATTCATCATGCTAATCTTTTTTATTGTAACCGCGTCATTCGTCAACGAGGTGGGTCTCAGCGTCGATCGCCCGCCGACGACTGACCAACCACCCCCTGACTCGGAAAATAGAAATATTGTTTTTAGAATTTCAGAGAGCAATGAATTACGGTTTGAGGGGAGGCGCATAGATATTAGAGCTGTGCGCGCGAACGTTGAGCGAATGCATGCCGAGAACCCTGAGGCTAAAGTTGTGATCAGCGCGCATCCTAAGGCGAAGACAGAGATGTTTGTTAAGATCTCAGACCAGTCTAGGGAGGCTGGTGTTTACGATATTTCCCTTTCTACAGAAGACTAGCGAATCTAGCGCCTTAGGGCGCTAGATTGAGTTCAGAGTCGTTTCTCCTAGTAAGCATTAAGCAGCGATATTACCAAGGCAGGTTGAGCATTAGCCTGGACCAACATAGCGGTTGCTGCTTGCTGTATGATAGCGGTCCGGGCAAGTTCAGCGGTCTCCTTAGCATAGTCCGCATCCGTAATACGACTCCTAGATGCAGTCGCATTTTGAGAAACATTTGTCAGATTGTCTGCGGCATAGTCCAACCGATTAATAGCTGCGCCATACTTAGCCCGCTGAGTGTTAACGCCTGCGATAGCAGTATCGAGCGTGGTTGTTATACCGCTCGTCGCAGCTGTAATCGAAGCACTGCTCGCGATCATTCCTGAGAGGTCCGCTCCATAGACGCCGCCGGTGGCGCTTCCATCGCTGTAAGAGGTTGCGCCAGCCGCCAGTTCAAAGTCAGCAAAGTTGACAGTTATTGTCTGACTTGCGTTAGCGCCGATCTGATAGGTTACATCTCCATCGGTGTTAATGCCTTTCAAGATATTCATTCCATTCCACTGGGTATTGTCTGCCACGCGTTCGATCTCCGTTGCTAGTTCCTTAAATTCCACGTTGATATTTGCCTGGTCGGCCGAGGTGTTTGTACCGTTTGAGTACTGAACCCCGAGCTCCCGCATTCTTTGAAGCATGTTTTCGATCTCCAAAGTCGCACCGTCGGCCGTTTGTATCATCGAGATGGCGTTGTTTGCATTGCGAACTGCTTGGGCAGTTCCCAATATCTGGGACGTCATCTTCGAGGATATTGCTAATCCTGCGGCGTCATCCTTTGCAGAATTGATCCGTTTTCCCGTTGCCAGCCTCTGCATGGCCTGCGACGAATCGCGAGCATTTCGCTTGAGCGCATTCGCCGCAACCTGGGAGGCCATATTCGTATTTATCACCGTCATATGTCTTCTCCTTATTCCAATGAGCTCCAGTCTCCCCCGAGGCTAAAGCTCTCGTTTAAGTCTGATACCCTCCGTTTTTTGCCCCTGGCAGCCGGTTTTAAGCCGGATTGCTGTGGAACTTTGGGGCACTCTCATTTGTAACCCTGAACATCAATATAAGTTACTACTTGCAAGTGGTTCTTCACTCCTTATTCACGAGCGCCAATCGAAAGCTAACCGGCACTTCTCAACAGTTACTCACGTAGCCCTTTTCTTCCGAGCCATCAAAGCGCACGAACTGCGCGTCTGATGTATGTCATCTTCCTTACTTTAGTAGCGCCAAAACCTGCGCTGCACTTGCGTTTGCCTGAGCCAACATTGCCGTCGCGGCTTGCTGAATAATCTGAGTCCGGGCCAANTCTGTTGTTTCNGCAGCNTAGTCCGCATCCAGGATTCGACTGCGAGCAGCGGCAGAATTCTGAGCAACGTTTGTCAAGTTATCGGNTGCATACTCGAGGCGATTCATGACAGCCCCTGAAGTAGCTCTGGCGGAATTAACGTCTACGAGTGCTTTGTCTATTGCGCCTAATGCGTTTTCAGCCCCCTTGACCGTATCGATTGATCCAACAGTCGCTCCTACTGCAAGGCCACGTTGGATCTTTAGGTCCGCTAGGACAAAATCTGCACCCGCTGTGTTGGTGGTAGTAGACGCAAAAGCCAAGCTGTTGCCCCCTGAGGCTAGCGTCAGAGTGATGTTTCCATCCTCCGTGGTATTTGCCACCGTCACTGCGGATGTCGTTATTTCTGCCGAACTTCCATGCAAAGTGAGCCCCGTTACCTCTCCGCTTGCTACCGTCGTTACTTCTGCGCTGTAGTAGACTTTGGTGCTTGAACCCGACTCTGAAGTTAGACTCCATGAAACCGTATCGCCAACCTTATAGGTGACATCATCATCCAAGACAGCCGGGTATGACCTTGCTGAACCGCCGGTGGTGACAACTGTACCGGCTGTTATGTCATCATCAGACGCGGCGGCTAAGTCGGTGCCATCTATGTTCGCGAAGGTGTGGCTAATAGTTTGGGAGGCGTTTGCACCAATTTGAAACGAAGACGACCCTTTGGTTCCATCGATCAGATTCTCCCCGTTCCATTGAGTGTTATCTCCTACCCGATCCACTTCTGCAGCGAGTTGCGCATACTCTGCATTTAGAGCGGTGCGATCGGAGCTAGTGTTGGAGTCTGAGATTGCTTGAACGGCAAGCTCTCGCATGCGCTGCAGCATGCTGCTTACCTCCTTCATGGCGCCCTCTTCAACCTGGATCATGCCGATAGCATCATTAGCATTTCTGACAGCCTGATTAAGCCCATTGATTTGAGAGGTCATTTTTGATGAGATAGCCAGACCAGCAGCGTCATCTTTCGCGGAATTAATCCGCAACCCAGTCGACAGACGTTCCATAGTGCTTCCCATGGTCCGCTCGTTACGAGTCAAGGCGTTCGCCGCAATATTAGCGGCCATGTTCGTATTGATAGTAGCCATACTTATTGCTCCATTAGTTTTATGACAGAGGTCTTCACTGACCCCCTATATTTTTGGATACTCGGTATCCGTCGATCTGTTTGCCGCATACAATGCCACTTAACTGCAATTATGCGTTGTATAAGATCGATTACTTCAATAGTGCCAGCACTTGCGCGGCACTCGAATTTGCCTGAGCCAACATCGCAGTCGCCGCCTGCTGAATGATTTGAGTGCGAGCAAGGTCCGTGGTCTCAGCCGCATAGTCTGCGTCTAGGATACGACTCCGAGCCGCTGCCGAATTCTGGGCAACATTCGTCAGGTTATCTGACGCATACTCCAGTCGACCCATTACCGCACCGGAAGAAGCTCTGGCCGAATCTACGTCAACCAGCACTTGGTCTATCGACTTGATAGCAGAGTTAGCTCCTGCGGATGTACTAATATCAGCGTACTGTGCCGCCGCAGAAATGCCTCTGGATACTGATCCTTTATCAACAGCTGTTCCACCGCTGGTCTGCGTGACATAAGCTACGGTCATAAGGTCATCGCCCGTTGTACCGCTCGTCACAGTAAATGTGTTCGCAGCAGAGAAGGCGAAAGTCATCGCTCCACCAGCGGTTGTGGCTGCAATACTTGTGGTATCGCTAGTGCCACTTTTTGTCTCTGCAGAAGCCCCATGGAGTGTAATTCCGGTTATTGTCCCGCTCGCTACAGTCGTGACCTTGCCTGAGTAGGCAATATCATCAACAGTAAACGTGACGGTGTCACCCTCTGCATAACTCGTGCCAGACGTTGCATTACCGAACACCATCGTCTCGACCGTTTTATCACCGCTATTATCGGTCGCCACCGCCGTGTGCGCAGCCGTCGTCGCGTTGGCAACCTCAAGATCTGCAAACGTATGCGAAATGGTCTGGCCTGCGTTTGCCCCTATCTGAAAAGACACTGCACCTTGCGTGCCATCGATCAGATCCGTTCCATTCCACTGCGTATTACCACCAACCCGCTGAATCTCAGCGGCCAATTCAGTAAACTCGCTGTTCAGAGCTGTGCGGTCATCTGACGTGTTTGAGTCGGAGATGGCCTGCACCGCAAGCTCACGCATGCGCTGAAGCATATTGCTTACTTCCTTCATTGCGCCTTCCTCAACCTGTATCATGCCGATTGCGTCATTCGCATTTCTCACAGCCTGATTAAGACCCCGAATCTGGGACGTCATCTTCGAAGAAATCGCCAAACCAGCGGCATCATCCTTCGCAGAGTTAATTCGCAAACCCGTCGACAAACGCTCCATGGTCTGACCCATGGTCCGTTCATTACGCGTAAGCGAATTGGCCGCGATATTTGCGGCCATATTGGTATTTATAGTAGCCATAACTTATTGCTCCCTTTTCATCGCGCGCCCAAGATGGACGCGCTCCCTGAAGCAGCAAGTTCATGCCTTTAAAAACCGGCAATCCTTTGCCGCACTCATTCAAAAGTGGCAAACATTTGCCACCTATCTGAGCAGTCGGCAGAACTTGTGGAAGCTTTAGCTTTTTTTTAACTATTTTGATGAAATATTATTTAAGCAAAAAAAACCCCAGCCGAGCTGGGGTTTTTTATCTTCGTAGCCGGGATTAAAACCCGGAGGCAGAAACCTATTTGAGCAGTGATAATACCGACTGCTGAGATTGGTTGGCCTGGGACAGCATGGCCGTACCTGCCTGCTGAATGATCTGGGTGCGCGCCAGCTCTGTGGTCTCACTAGCATAGTCCGCATCAAGGACTCGGCTTCGGGCAGCTGAAGCATTCTGAGAAACATTCTGCAAATTGTCAGAAGCATACTCCAAACGACTCATCGAAGCACCAAGCAACGCACGGGTGT
>NZJL01000074.1 GCA_002692165.1 Porticoccaceae bacterium | reverse complement strand
CCTGGGAACTCAAAATTTTCGAGAACAGCGGGTTGCTACCATCGATAATAGTTTGGCAAAGCGGCGACTGTACAGGAGACACTCCGCAAAAAAAGTCTATGCCAGGGAGGCTCTCAAACTGTGAGACCACAGACTTAGCCGGTTCAAGATACTGGTTAGGATCCGTTCCCGTAGTTCCCCAAAAAGTAACATTCCGGCCTTTAGAGGTCTCATAGCCAAAAGAGAAATCAAAGTTCGGGCCAGTTTTTTCAATAAACAAACTGTAGTCCTTTAAACTATTTGATGTGACGTCATAGCCAGTAAGATCAGTCTGATAATTGTCATCGCTTAAAGCCGCAAGTGGACACTCTGATCGAAACCCTCTCAATTGAGCTTTTTCAAAAAGACTCCAAAAGCTTTTGGGCAACGAGTTTCTGTTTCCTGGAGAGTAAAATTGATTGAGAAAAAGAATCTCTTGAGCTATCGGGAGTAATTGATTTTGGAGGGAAACACCTACAGATTGGTTGGTAACCGTGCTCAATGGACAAATTGTAGTGGTCTGATATGTTATGTCTGAGCGATTCTTCGAGCGAGTATGCTTGCCTAGCAAGGTTAAAGAATCGGTTATTTGATACTTAAATCCCGAAACAAAAAGCGTATTTAGGTAACGACCTTGTGTTCTCTCATCGATCACCGGAAATATACTCAAGGCATCTGAAATGGAAAGCGGAGTGGCATTTGTTTCCGATTTTAGAAAGGCGCTGGGGGCAATTATTTCGTTCGAATCAGCATAAATCCGGCTTGATGGAGAACTTTCTTTTGAGCGGACATGCAGGGCGAATAGGTTTAACCGCGAGATCGGTTTGAACCCAATCCCGAACGTATTGATATCCTTGTCAGCGATGCTCACCTCTCGATCCCAGGCCGAACCCATTCGGGCATCAGAAACGACAGAGCCCGTTACAAACTCGCTGTATGCGGAAGTTACAGAGGAAACCGTGCTGCTAAATTCTTTGCCGTAGCCATCATCATTTGCCCTGCCCTTAGTCTTCTGAACGAAGAATGAGATAGGCATGGGAGAGAATACAAGTCCGCTGACAGCAAGCCTGACGTCGTCACTACTGAACTCCATTTTGCCGGATCGGTCATGGATTAATTCGGTGCTTACATTTGCGCTGTCAATCAACGAAATCCTTCGCTTTGATGCACCAAAGGTGGTGGGCTCATTTATAAAACCCCTCAGGGAAAGCGATGATCGAGCAAAGTTATCTTGTTCTCGCTCTGCAAGGAAAAACTGGCTACCGGCCCAGTTTGGCTGATAGGAATCTAGGGCATAAAGTTTTGCAAAGTCCTCCAAACCGAATTTGCTATATGCGTTGCCTATGTTAGAACTCCCGCTTCGATCCGTCGAAACCTTATCTAAAGATTTCAGATAAGGTATTCGCTCAAGAGCAGCCCTTGAGTACTGCATTGCATCGCCTATTCGATACTCATCAGCCGAAATGGCACTCAAAAGGAACATCGGCATTGGGTCCTTAGGATCCTTTTCAGTCGCATCTAGTAATTCATCATAGGAACTCTGTATATTGCCGTTCTGATGNTGAATTAATCCGGCAGTTACATTTGGCATTGCCGAAGATGGTTCAACCAAACCCGCTGTTTGGATGCTTGTCAACGCTTGCTGCGGAAGCTTCTCGGCCAGGTATGCCTCTGCCAAAGCATTTAAAATGAGCAAGTCGTCCGGCTTCTCAGAAATCAGTTGCTCAAACGTTTTAATTGCATTTCCATACTCTGAGTTTTCAAGTTGAAGTTCGGCTTTTTGAGCGCGAGCACCGTAATTAGTGGGATCCAATTGCAAAGCCTCACCAAGCAAAGACTTACTCTCCAGACTGTTGCCATATGAACGATTNAGTCTTGCTAAACGGGTAAGCGCTTCTATTTTGGTTTGACCATCGGCGAGTGCCAGGCGATATGATAGGTCTGAGTTAGAAAAATCTCCCTCCAAGAAAAAATAATCCCCGGCTACCAAATATTTAAGTGAAGTGTCCGCCTTCTCATAATCCGATCCCTCGAGGTATTTTTTTACCCCACCAAGGTTCCCAAAATGCAAGTCAATGGCAGCGCGCTGCGCACTCAGATCTGAGACTGAGCCAAAATAATTCATTGCTGTCCCTAAACTTTCTATGGCAGCCTCATAGTTCCCCGTCAANGCGAACAAGTCAGCGTTTATCTGAAGACCTAATAACGAATCAGAAAAACTGCCACTCGCAATCAGATATGCCGCCAGCTGCGTCTTGCCGTCAAGCATTGCATTAAGCGCGCAAATCCCAACNGCNCCTTGAACATCAGCATTCATTGTTCCATTTGTTTCTTGCAAGGATCTTTCGCAATCTGACTCAGAACTCCCCCAGAAGGATTTATCGCGAGCAATTTGGCCAAGGTATAACCTTGGAGAAGGCTCATAATTACTAATCCATTGGACTCTATCTCTTGCATTGTTTATCTGCGTCACACTGGGTTTTGCGTTCGGTTTGGCAGTCCCGCGCATGTTCTTATCGAGAAGCACACTCCCAAGCGAATTGGAAAGCTCCACTTGCCCACTCAATACCATAACGCTAGAAAAAGCTGCGCTTGTTGCATCGATCTCCCATTCGGTTCCTCTGATAGAGGCCGTTGCCGTCGGTGTTGAAATGGATAATTGATCGGGCAAGCTCTTTGCTCGGCCCCATAATTTGCCTCTCGCCAATAGAAGATCCGTTGAACTGATCGATTTCGGGGAAGCGCGTTTGGGCGCCTTTATTGTAAGCTCTGAATTTTCAGCTAATTTAATCTGCGTTCCATCCGGGAACAAAACATTCGCGCTGCTGACCGCTTGGGTCTTCAAAGTAAAACCAGCTAGTAATAGCTGGCCAACCTCGGCATTCTGCCAATCAGCGAGAGATGGTTTTCGTAGCGACACCGACCCGGAAAAAGAGACCAAAATACTTTGTCCATCATCAGAAGAGAACGCAGAAGTTGTGAGTGGTATTATAAAAATACTTAAGAAAAATACAGTGGCTAACCGATTCTTTGAACTTGTCAAGATAATAACTCCCATGACNTAAATATCTTTAAAAACCTATGATTTTTATCGACAGATTGGCAGTAAAAGTTAGTAATGAAAGTGAATATATTGAGGGAAAAAATTTGAAATTTTTTCTGTCATAATTTCTCTAAATCAGTGACTCCATCCCATTCTTTCACTTTGTCCTTCTCAAGTTCTTTAATTCTCCGTTTCATGCCATTTGCATAATTTGATAAGCCTGGCATCTCGCTAATTACGTTCAGAATTTCAATTGCCTTGGTCCAGTGACAGGATTTGTAGTTAGCCATAAAGTCCCCACATAGTTGAGCAGCCCTATTGTCGGGAATCGTTGTATAGATATCTATTGCCTCTTTTTTTCCTTTTACGCGAATGTGATCNAGCAAGCAAAACGTCGAATCACTATTCGATTCGTCTCTAGTGAACTGACTGATCAATATTTCGGTGCCATAAGCTTTATTCGCTCCCTCTAGTCTGGCAGCAAGGTTAACCCCATCACCGATGGCAGTGTAATCAAATCGATCCTCTCCCCCCATATTTCCCACGATCGCTTCACAGGTATTTAGACCAACGCGCATAAATAGAGGTGGTTTTCCTTTCATTTCATACTCTGAACGGAATTTCTGCATTTCCTNTTGCATTTCTATTGCACAGGCAATNGCTTTGTCGGCTTGCTTGGGCTCTGACATGGGTGCCCCCCAAAAAGCCATGATTGCGTCNCCAATAAACTTGTCGAGGGTACCTCCGTTTTTCAAAATGATTTTCGTCATCCTGTTGAGATGATCGTTNAAGATAGATGAAAGCTCTTCAGCCTCNGTCTTTTCGGCGAGGCTGGTGAAACCAGCCAAGTCAGTAAACATTACAGTAATATGCTTCCGATCCCCGCCCAATTTTATCTGACTGGGATCCAGAACCAATTCACCAACCACGTCTGCTGGCACATAGTGTTCAAATGCTTGACGAATTTCACGCGACTTTTTTTGTTCTCTAAGGTAGCGCACAAGCATAAACGCGAAAAAGCCTGCCACCATTATGGCAATAGGAGCGAGAACTGGGGCGAAAATTTTTGCTGCGGAAAAAGCCATGAAACTGGTCATGAACCCTACCCCAGAGACTAACGCGAGCAGAACCGCACCTGAAGCTAAGCTGTATGTTGAAAAAATAACCAGCGAGATTGAGAGAACAACTATGGTCCCCAAAAGCTCATAGAGGGGATCAATTCTCTTTATAACATTGGATTGCAGGTATGAATTAATTGCGTTGGCATGAATCTCAACCCCCGGTGTAAACTCCCCCGCCAATAAAGTGAAAGGTGTCGCATGATTATCCCCTTTGCCCTTAGCGGTGGGCGATGTAAGCATGGTAAATCCTACGAGCACGATCTTATCAGCAAAAAAATCGTTCGGGAGGAATTCTTCCGCAAAGAGTGCTTGATAATAGGAAATTGTNGGAATTGTTCCCCGAGATCCGACATATTTAATGTACTCAGTCGAAGGGTGAGCAGCATTTCGAATGGTAAGCTTATCAGTCGGAAGTATTGTCTCCAAAGTCCTGCGCCACATCGCAGATTCTTGACTGGGAAGCCGCCTTACAACTTGATCTGGATCATTTTGGATGCCCACATCGCCAGGGATAGCTCCTGACTCTATAAATGAAGGTAACGGTAAAACGTCCGTTATTACCTGAGCATACTCGGTCTGCTGAACAGCTCGCTCAGAAGCCATAACCACGGGTATTTCCCCTATTATAGCTTGCGCTAGGAGGTTATCCTCAGCCGATTCAGATGGTTCTGAGAACAAGATATCGAAGACCACTGCACGGGGCGCTTGTTTTTTAACCTGTTCCAAGAGATGCGCATGAATGCCTCGCGGCCAGGGCCATTGAGCATTTAAATTGGCGAATGATTGATCATCGATCCCTATGATTATAAGCGATCGGTTTGGTGATTCATTGGCCGAAAGAACAGTGAGCAGATCAAAATTAAGCGCCTCCAGGGCTTGTCTTTGAGGGGAAAAATAGAGTGCGACGGCTAAGATCAGTATAAATATAAGCGCTGACAAATTTTTTGCGAAATCTAGTTTCCGAAGAAACGTTAGCCGACTCATAGCGTGGCCTGAAGCAGATGCACTTTTAGAACTATCCCACAGAACCTCTTTTAAGTCCACATGATTAAGGTTATAACCCCATCTGAAATAAGGCACAGCAGCCTTATGATGACCATGGATATCGTTATTACATGCATCATTAAGGTCGAGGTCAAAAAATTAATGTGTTTGGCTTCCACTCCAATTTAGTAGCTATGGCGACCAACAGACATTATTACGCCTTATCGAAGAGTGCATTTGCGAATTGTTCACTAACAATCGTGGCCTTACCCGTAAATTTACCCATTTTGTCCAGACGGCTCTGAACCGATTCATCCTCTGTTAGAATAAGATTTCTCACCTTGTCACTCATCCTAGTCTGGCGATCATAAAGAAGGCTAGCAAAGGTTTTCTGTAGTTCAACCATTAAGACCGGATGATCCAAGATCAAGGAATCCAGCTTCTTTTTTGTCAAAATCAAACAATCTGCTTTCTCCATGGCCATCACAGAAGCGGTTCTCTTCGAATCAGTCAAGATACTGACCTCACCCACGATACTTGGTCCAGGGAATGTCGCAGTCTGTAAAACCACATCTGAATCATCAATCTTCAACCTTTCAAATACGGAGAATTTGCCGTTCATCGGAAAGAAAACATCTTTATCGAGGGATCCTTGTTTGACTATCACATCACCCTTCTCAATAGTCAGCGCTACGAGATAGGACGATAGCAACTCAACGCCTGAGTAACCCAAATCGGGGAGGAGAGTTAGCAGTTGAGGTTTGAACACTTTAACAGACATAACATGGTCCTATGTTTAAAAGGATAAAAATTTGATCTAACTTTTGAGTGTTTTTTCGAACGCTCCAAAGTCAATACAATACTTAACCGTTTGTCAATACTACGCATAGCTCAGCCAAAAATTTTTGAGTCCGAAAGAGAACGATATGGTTGATCAACCGCCGTGGCTGCTGACTTTACGTATTGAATCTTAGTGGTTCGCATGGAGCTAATCATTAAAACCCGACCAGGGATAAGCAGAACTAGATTGGCGAATAATCAGACGTCGGTTAAGGAATCGATTCCCAGATACGCAGGTTAAACTCCGGCCAGAGGAGACTTTAAAGCTCTGAGTAAAAGATTATCTTTAGAATTGAAATCGTGAGATCGCTTCAGGGATATTGGAAGTCCCCGTAGACTAGTTTGGTACTAGTTCGTTCTAGAACTTTTTGCCCGATTTTGAAGACATTCGGGAAACGTCTCACCGATGGCTGCCCACGATCCGGTTTGAGCCAAGTTGTGAGCATGAAAAGATAGATGTCGGCTGCGCTAAATTTTTCACCGACAACCCAACTTCGGTTTGCGATCTGGTTTTCAATCACCTGCCATGTTTCTGCCAGTCGAAGCAGACCGCGTTTTTGTGCACTTGGATGATAATCACTCGAATCTGCAAATCTGTCAGGATAGTAATCCAGTTGAAACGCGTTCTGGACTGAGTTTGAAAAATAAACAAGTGTTTGAAGATAAAGGGCTCTTTCCTTGGAATCAACGGTCGGAGCCAATCCTGCTCCGTGGTGACGATCACACAAAAAAATAGTAATCGCTGCACACTCATACATTTCAACGGCACCCGAGAGGACAGGCACCCAGCCGTTAGGGTTAATCAATAGTTGCTCCTCCGGCCTTCGTTCGAGCATATTAATACTCGTTTCGATTAACCGATATGGCACAGCAAGCTCCTCAAGGAGGACTTGAACACCCATAGAGGCACTTCCGTGAGCGTAGTAAAGTTCATACAAAATATATGCCTCAAAGGCGACTTGCGCGCACAACTCAAAACTGTATATGTCATTCTACGGTAAACACGCTGAGCCAGCCATATTGATAGAGTTAGCGAGGCAAATCTTTCATAAAGCGCGTGTTCTGAGGTTCCGCCAGGGAGCACGACAACGTTAAACCAAAACCCAAGCCAATCAACAAACCTTTGAAAAGCATAAGTCTCATGATAATCTCTGTTCCATAACACAAAGGGAGAACGTTAAACTCCTTTAGTATGAAACCGTTGTATCGTAATCGAACTCCACCTTGAAATAATGTTGCGGCAATAAGTTGTTAAATTCCAAGTTGACAAAAATGTTTTTGGTCCTATCTGCTTTATCACTTGCGAGTTGCATGGTAGATCCCTATGAGCAATGTATGAAAGAAGAGAAAAGGAAAAATGCTTATTTGGGTGAGGATGATTATTTGAGAGAGAGCTCTAGAATCTGCGCCAGAAAAGCTAGACAGTCCGATTAATATCAGAAGTCAAAAATCAATAATAAGAAACTGAACATTCCCCCTCATGCCCAAAATAGAAGGAAAAATGGGCGGTCAGAATCAAACTCAGCAGACTTTGTGTCTCTGCGGGTTTTTGTAGCAGTAGAGGCAGTGTGCCCTCGAGCAGAACCTCATGGAAGAAATTCCTGACTAAAGACGTTACGCGCACACATAGGAAAGTAATTGAAGATTCGAAACAATCTAAGTATACAGGAGACAGCATATCAAATTCTTCATCAGGAATTTTTGGGGGGGGTTCTTCCTAGTCTTTTGCGCTCTGGGTAAATCTCAGTCAGTCGAATTATTATGCGAGAAACCCATATCAGACTTCGATCGACAGGGCTATCTTAAGAGCATGTCAAAAACTGAACAAAATATTTTAAACTCAAGGTGCGCTGATCCACCTAAGTTTGACTTATTCGGAGCAAATGCCAGACGCTGCGAGCGATTAAAAGAAAAGTTGCAGGACCTGAAAAATTGCTCACGCTCATACGCTACAGACACTTATGCAATGAAAATAGATATCGCAACCATCGATAAGGTTGAAAAGCTTTCAACGGAGTTTCAAATAAGCCATTGCATGTCGAATTGGCAGAAACAGAATTGTGCTCGGATGAACAAAATGTGCAGAGGGACTTTCCATCTCTCTAAAACAGCGGACCTCTTATCATTCTATCTGCCTGAGTCCGCTCACCGAGATGCACGGTTTACTGTCGATAGAGCCACGATGCTCGCTGGCTGGGAATTGAAACGAAATTTTGTTTGCAGGACGCTTACCAGCGACAAGACGATGTTTCCAAATTAAGCGTTATTTTTTTGGCTAGGCTCTACTGCATTTATTTTAGCCCTAAATTCGGGGTTTGAACTGAAAGCCACTGTCAATCGACTTTCGTAGAATTTGTATGGGAGGCAATTATTCATAGTAATCGCTATCAACACGACTATTATTGGGAGCCATGGCAGCTTTTTGGTATGGTGTTCGTGATGCGGTCCTTCTGTTTAGGACCTCTCCGAGTTTGAAAAGTATCCACGAGGGACTTAAAAATGACTGAAACATGTAATGCANCAAAAGAAGATTTGCTCCGGTCTCNAGAATCGATTCGAAAACTTAAAAAAATTGTAATGGATAACAAAGCTGCACTCTACCAGTCTCGGGCGCTTATAGAGGAAAATCGGATGATGATTCTAAGCAACTACACTGCAAACTTTATGGGTAATCGGCAACTGATTAATCAAAATACCGAGGATGTATTTTCAACGGCAGAAAATATGCTAAAAGCGCTTGATCCTCAGACAGAAAAGGAACTGGTTACAGTCGAGGCTCTTAACCAAAGATCGTCCCTAGATTTTCTATCGCATCGTTCAGCATTGACAAGCTCCGTCATTAAAATCAGTGAGGAAATGGCTGAGGTAAACACGCGCTTGATTGCTATCAACAACAGAATTATGGAAACGAATAACTCAATCATCGCATTTAACAAGACACAAATTGAGCGAAATAACAATTATTCTGCTGATGGATCTGTCCTTCAAACATCAAGTGACGGAATGAATGAACGCCTTATGGAAGAAAATTATCAAAGGATTGAAGAAATAAATGTTTGTGCGGCTGACAATTCAGAAGAAATTGCCAACCTTATGCAATCCTCGGTGGAAAACAGGAGTCAACTCATCTCCAATAAAGAGGGTATNAGTAGCGCTCGAACGTCGATACTGGATAATCGAAAACGTATCNTGGAAAGTGNNTAGCCATGCTTACGCAATCGAACTATTANGNGGCGCAANTTTGGCCTAANAAGNCAATCTACAGAATCAGCTTTTAAAATATAATTCCGTCTTGCCGACCACTGAGGCAGNAATAATCAAAGGATTAATATGGAGCAAACTGACCAAACCAATCCCGAAACCACCTCAACTAGGCTTGTCAAAAAAATGTCCTTCATGTGCGGTGGTGTTTATGAGGGAGAATTTAAAGATAACATATTTNATGGTATTGGTTCCTACACATGCCGATTGGGCACCAGATACCGGGGGGACTGGGTTGCTGGTAAGCGACATGGAGAAGGCGAGCACACCGACGCATATGGCTTCAAATACTCAGGAGGTTGGATCGATGACAAGAAGCACGGCTTAGGTCGAGCTGAATACCCAAATGGATTTATTTATGAAGGGGAATGGCTACACGACAAACGCACTGGAAAAGGCAAGTCCCTGCATCCTAGCGGTACCTCGTATGAAGGGGACTTTGTCAATGGTAAACAGCATGGCAATGGCACATGCATATTTTCTAGTGGCTCCATTTACCGAGGCGAATGGCAGAATGGTAAAATGAGTGGCAAAGGCGAGTACACAAACGCAAGGGGAACTCTTTTTGAGGGTTTGTTTGTTGAAGGGAAGTTCCAAACAAAAAATGCTTCATGATTACTGCGCGCGGAAGAAAAGCCTCCAATGACAAGAAAATCGATCGAGAAAAACTCACCCTAATAATTTATAACAAAATAAAAAATTATCCAAAATATGCCGAGGGCGAAAAGCATTTGGCAAGCTACACTCTACTGGAGGCTAAATTCTGGGCCCAAATTTAGATGGGCACTTTCAGTCCCATTTCATCCATGTCCGATTTTATGTCATCGAGGCCAAGGGAGCGGGCAATACTCATAAATTTAGATCAGGATTATGCGACCGTTGGCCGTTGATAATTTGAAGAAGCTCCAACAAGTGCATAGACTCTTCACGTCCAAATTGCGGGCATTCTCGCAAGCCAGCAGCCAAACATCGATGGATGGCTTCAGTCATGTAGTAAAAACCCGCCTGATTAGGAAACCCACCTGGAAGACGAATTGAGTCAGGCAAAGGGTATTCAAACCGCTGAAAAGGAGACGGCGTGTTTCCGCCCAAGTAACGAGATGGGGCTATCAGAGGGGTCCTCACTGTGAGCCCGGTCGGGCAGTGCCCGGGTTGCTCTAGCGTTATTCGTCCCTCGGTTCCAATAATTTCAAACACCTCCGGAAACTCGCTAGGAAAGGCGACAAACGTGAGGTTGGCAAACCGATCATTTTCGAATTCTATTATTGCGCCTCCCGGCCCACCCTTCTTGCCAGCAACTTGAATGTTTATCGGTTTAGTCTTTACACCATATGCCAGCGTAACTGCCTGAACTGTATACAGTGGGTCAAAGTCGGCTTGAACCATAACCACTTCGCCTATCGCGCCTTTCTCTATGACTTCGCGCGCGTGCTCGACTGCAGGAAAAAAACGAGACCAAACTCCATCTTGTAACATTAAATGTTTTTGTTCTGCGGCGGCATACATTTCCTTTGCGTCCGCAACATTTTCGGCGAGTGCCTTTTCACACAAGACGTGCTTCCCAGCGTCAATTGCCATCAAACAATGCTCTTTGTGCACTCGGTCGGGAGTGCCGATATACACAATATCTACGTCAGATGCAGCCAACATACTTTCGATGCTGTCATAGGCCTTTTCCACACCATGCGCATCCGCAAAAGAGCTGGCCTCAGCCGGCGATCTTGAAGCAACCGCAGCCATTGTTGCTCCGGCGCACTCTCGAGAGGAGCATACAAACTGGCGAGAAATCTCACCGACGCCGATTATGCCCCAGCGCAATGGATAATCGACATCGGAATCATTCGTCAATCCTAGTCTCACATCCAGCGGGGTCACCGATGCTCTGGGTGACGGGAGAGGTTTCTTTTTCGTCATAAAAAGATCTCGGTTATAAATCTTCGCCATTTCAAACGACCTAGGAGCAATTAATCGAGTCGACGATCGGATCGAAAAAACGATAGTTGCAAAAATAACAGCCCCANTAGGCCAACATTGTTTCATAAAACCAAATCGGGCGCACGAAATCGTGTAACGATCTGCTAGGTGTGGTCAACACACATCACGCTCGGTGCAAATAGAGTTTGACATCGTCCAGCAGGCTCACGCAAGAAGTCAGTGCATGAAAGAGTGCGAAAAGTGCGATTGCCAGCTCAGAAATTCCCGGCCGTGCGGGTGGTTTGTCCATCAGCTGATGACCTGAGTGACAGAATCGATACGTATAAAAAGCTGTAGGAGTATCATTGATTATGACCTCAGCAAATGTAGTTGAAAATGAGTCGGGCACGGTCTCCTTATCCAGTTGGGTTAGTCTCATTGCGCTGAGCATAATTTGGGGAAGCTCGTTCTTTTTGATTGAACTAGCCCTGAAAGGAATCTCCCCTGCTTGGCTTGTTGCAGCCAGGATGGGGATTGCAACCGCTTTTACATTTATGCTGTGGGCGTCGCACCGATTTGCACTGGAACTAGGAACTCGTCGGAATGGGATGGGGCTGATCCTGCTCGGATTGTTTAACACCGCTCTGCCATTTTTTCTTTTAAGTTGGGGGCAGCAGCACGTCAGTTCAAGTTTGGCAGGCGTTTCAATGGCATCAGCAGGACTTATTATGTTGCCCCTCGCCCACTGCTTTGCGCCATCTGAAACTGTAGACAAGCGCAAACTAATTGGTTTTGTTATCGGGTTTGTTGGAATTTTATTGCTTTTTGACGCTCATGGCGCGTCGGTTTCCGTCGAAAAACACGAATTTTTTGGCGGTTTGGCATGCTTACTCGCGGCTACCTGCTACGCCATCAGTTCGATAATTATGAAGCGACTGTCTGCAGTCAATCCGGTTGGCCTTTCGGCCCTATCCATGCTAGTTGGGGCGCTGTTATCTGTTGCGTTCGCCTCTGCTACCGAGGGCGGTCCGCCCGTTATACCAAGTGACACGATGAGCGTCGTCATTATTTTGGCGATTATTCCGACCGCCTTTGCCAACCTTATGCGCATCAGGATAATTCGCCAGTCGGGTCCCATTTTTCTGAGTAGCGTGAGCTATCTAGTCCCTGCCTGGGCCGTTTTATTTGGTGCATTATTTTTAGGAGAAGAGGTTACCTATTCCCTTGTTTTGTCACTAACCCTCATTCTATTAGGAGTGGCAATCAGTCAACTTAGTGATGAAAAAGTTCTTTCCTTCGGGTATATCGTTAATTGGATAAGAAGCCAGCGACAGAAATCCGGATAAACTCTTTTATCCAACGCAAAATCAATTCATGGGGGCGGCTTGAATGCATGCTGCTACCCCGCAGGACCAAGTGTAAAGTGAGTGAGTTAAATGGTGAGTGAAAAGGCCGATATTATTAATGCGAGAGTAGCACTTGACCATTTTATAGATGATGGGGCCTCCAGCTATGCTAGGACCAGAAACTACGATCATGGACCGACAAACCACTCTGGAGTATCTAACCTATCGAAATATATATCGCATAGAATACTATTCGAGTTCGATATTATTCAACGTGTCCTCTCACGGCATAGCTACCAGAATGCAGAGAAATTTATTCAAGAAGTCTTTTGGCGCGTGTATTGGAAGGGATGGCTCGAAAACCGACCACGGGTCTGGTATGCGTTCAAAAACCAAACCCGTCCTGAAATGACCAGAGAGCTCCAAAGTGCGCGTCTTGGAAATACAGGCATTGCATGCTTTGATTCTTGGGTGAAAGAACTTCGGGACACTAACTATCTCCATAATCATGCGAGAATGTGGTTTGCGAGCATTTGGATATTTACACTCAAACTGCCGTGGCACTTGGGTGCGCGATTTTTTATGGAGCATCTTTACGACGGTGACGCCGCATCCAACACCCTGAGCTGGCGCTGGGTAGCGGGATTGCAAACTAAAGGCAAGCATTATGTAGCCAGAAGTTCAAATATAGCCAAATATACCAACAATCGCTTCCCCATGACGCAACTCAACGAAAATCCTGATGCCTTGATTGAGGAGGCAGAATTTAATCTAGAGGGCGATCTGCCGGCAATATCAAGTCCAACAAAATTTGACCATCTTGTTGTTTTTGAGACCGATTTGTACCTTCATTCCGGTAACAAATCCTACGCTCACTATGAAGAAGTTTACGTTGTTTCACTAGAAACATGTCACCGGAATATTGAATTAAGTGAGAGAGTGGTCAATTTCAAAAACTCGCTGTTGTTAAATTTTTCTGAAAACCTTCGAAACTCACGGTACGTTACAAGCGAAGAACTTATAACTTTGGCATCTTCACTCAATGGAATCGACGTGGTCTATCCGTTTGTCGGAGACTGTCGTGATTTCATCTCTGAGTTCTCGGCGAAGACGAATGTCGCCGTCAACTTCATTATGAGAGGTCAGGATTTAGCGTGCTGGCGGCACGCAAAGAAAGGATTTTTTAATTTTAGGAAGCAGATTAGAGCCTTAATTTCGGAAACCACATGATCGCAATTACCCATATGGAGTTTACAGACCCGTCATTCCAACACAAGAGCCTATTCAAAAGATTTTGAGACGAGATTCACGTTGAGGAATTTGAGTTTTAACCCGTTCTCGGACCTAACAAAATAAGCGCTTTCGAGCCAGTTTATGATTACCGTCATAGAATCTCCGTGTTCGAACCTTCCGACGTTGCGATAACTCGCATGCACGGAATTGATATCGGAGGCCACAACGATATCGGACTGAACCCATTCTGTGAGCGAAAGTGGATCAGTACTTGGATCAACATGGCTAATGTAGTCGTGGAAGCGGTCTAGGTTCATAGCTTGCCCTGACTCAAATATTACAAAATCTGCGGTAACAACGCTTTGAAGCGCGCCTTTTTCGTAGGTTCTCACGTCAAGGCGTTTGTAAAATTTTTTAATTGCCCTCCCAGCCTGGTCAATATCGCTTAGTACAGCGTCTGATGTGGTAGCACATGCAGTCAGAAACAAGCTCAAAGCCACTGNGAGAAGTCCGACTGGACGCCGGCCATTCCTAACAAACAAGTATATTCGTGTAGCCATGATTACGGTAGTGATGCACGTGGAGTTCCTCGGCGCTCGGGTCGGTAGCTGCGGTCCAAAAAGTCGCAATTTCCGCTGACTACTGTAAAGGGAGACCGAACTGCACTATGACTAACTGGCGGGATTACCCCGAAAGGTAAAGAGTAGTGCCAGAGACTCACAACCCGCTGCACCATCTGAAATGTGCTCGACTAACTAGCCTAAATCAAGCTTGGTTGTTATCATCTGCCGGACGGCCAGCTTTCCGTTCAACCGTATCGCCCTCTGCTGTATTCTTTTCCCCACCTTTCGTCGGCACCTCTGCGACGTCAGCGGACGTTGGACCCGCAGACTTTTCAGCAGTGTCGGTCATCTTTGGTTTGTCATGTGCTCCACCACAGTGTCCCGCATAAGCGGATTGCGCGAAGGCAAAAGTGCCAACACAAAGCGCAAAAAACCAAACTATATTTTTANACAATTTTTTCATAGACTTTTTCTCCAAGACTTGTTTAATTGTACGGTGGCATGGAAAATTTTGGATCATTCCATCAAAATTACTGCTTCGACCACTTGCGACTAGCCTCCTATTTTGTCTGATTATCCTGTTTAGTGCATGGTCGTCAGAATACTCTTAACGTAGTCAGTAATCGATCTTATCGTATATCGATAGGCCAACGTGGCATGCATCGCGTATCCAATGCATGATTACATCATTTGATTTTGCCTCTTTTCGCCTAGTCCAACTGTTCCGATGGGTCGGTTTCGCCGCAGTTCTGTTCTTTACAATCGCTATCCCTGCGGCTTTGGCACTCACTGAGGTTGGATGGGNCACGTTAGGAGCGCATGTTGGCTTCATGTTCAACGTCGAATATGTTAGGCATCCCATGTTCTGGGCATGCTGGCTAGCAGTCGTCTATTATCCTGCCAAACTGATCTTTGATGATCAAAAAAGCTTCTTTCCCTGGGCAACATAGCTTTTATTCTTCCCATTGACGCGTGCTCAGTCGGCGCTGCCTTTCGTCTTCACCCAGAGAACAAGTTTTGCAGTCCCACAACCAATATCCCCAGACCCGCGGTCCATACCAGACATGCCAATAGATCAATTATAGTAAATGAAAGTCGATTAAAGTGACTCGCCCCAACCAAGAGTGGCACCTTACTGCGAACAGCTGGCACCAATCTACCGAGGAGAATTGAAAAAGCGCCGTATCGAACCAGAACTGCCTCAGCTTTTTTAATAGCACCCTTTCTTTTCTCTGCAAATTTTGTGGCGTGAAATTTTGGCCCCAGCCAGCGGCCAACATAAAAACCTAAATGGTCGGAAATACATGCGCCGAGAAAAGCGAGTGGGAGCATGACCGAGAGGGACAAAAAATCTTGTGAGTACAACAATGTGCAGATTGAAAGTAAAAAGATGCCAGAAACAAAGAGTCCCAATCCTGGACATGCCTCGAGAAAGGCCAAGGTTGGCACGACCAGCCAAGCTAGCCTTTGATTCGCATCGAGCCATTCAAATACTATCTCTTGCAATATTACTCTCAATCTTTTAAAAAATATGGTCTTTACGACAATCTAGCCTCGCCATTATAAATTGGCATACAAAGTAGCTCGCTTTTCAAACGGTGGGAAAATCCCTCGGATGAAAACAATTTTCAACGCTTCGTTTTCGCTTAAAAATTAACAAATTTAGAATTTTAACAAATACACTCCCCCAGTTAACGTTTCTTTTTTCTCTTTTCGTAATGGCGCTTCAGTGAAGCGAATCAGGTCAAATCCAAGTTTTTCGCAAAGCTCTTCTACATATGCTTTACTGTGTGAGTACCTGCCTGATTTCTCTAAGCACACACCACCCTCTTCCCTGTGCTCAGTCGAGAATCCAAAATAACCTGGCCTATTGTTCTGGGTTTTAACAAGCTCAAAAAGCTCTTGCAGATCTCCAATATATACCAGCGCATCAAGGCAAACGAGCAAGTCAAAGTTCAATTCTGTTTGCTTTAAATACACAAGCATGTCTGTTTGCGATAACTCATCATAAATCNTTTTNTTCCGTGCCTGCTCCAACATGCCTCTTGAGATATCAATCCCNACAAGGAAGTTACANCNTTCTCTGATCGCTTNGCCNGATAGACCAGTGCCACAACCCAAATCTAACGCAGACTCCACCTGCGCACCTTCGAACTCCAAAGAAATTAAGCTGGCAAAAACCTGGGGTATGGTGTAGCCGAGGTTTCTCGTCAGATGGTCATCAAAATCATAAGCAAAACGATCAAATAATGGCTCGACATATTCTCTAGGGGCTTTAGACGTCAGTTCCCCCCTCATCGCCGCTAGCATGTGCTTACTTGAAGAACAGCCTGGATCAAGGTCGAGGGCTTTAACAAATTTCTCTGTTGCACCATTAATGTCTCCTTGTGATTTGAGCGCAACACCAAGGTTGTTATATGCCGCACTGAAGTTTTCATCGATCGCGACTGCTTGCTTGAAATATTTGATCGCCTCGTCTGAGTCACGCATGTCTTGCATCAAGACCCCAATGGTGTTGAGCGCCTCCGCATAATCTGGCTTGATCTTAACTGCCCTCTGATAGCTTTGCAGACTTTTGTCTCTATCGCCCATATCCCACAACACAGATCCGAGGTTGTAGTGGGCTTCAGCATAATTAGGCGCTAAGGAAATGATTTTTCGATATTGCTCTATCGATGCACCATAGTTGCCTATTTGAGCATTTGATGCAGCTTCGATGTTCGTCAGAAGCAACGAGCTAGTGAATCTCCTCGATAACTCTCCTGCCTCATCCAAGACTTGCTGGAATTTACCTTGATCAAACAGTTCGGTTAAATCTTGAATGTCTTGCTGAGATGGATCATCAGACAACTCAGAACTTTGTTTTTCCTCGAGTAAATTTATCATCCTCTCGAGTCGAAAGAGTGTATCGCCTGAAAAATCGGAAAGTTTCATGCTCTCGATTGCTTTTCTTGCCTCATCATATCTTTCCATCTTGCAAACAATACGAATAAAGCTCACCCAAAACTGCTCAACATTTGGATCTAAAGCTAAAGNTTTTTGCANAAGTTCCCTAGCCTCATCAGGTCTTCCATCATCTANAGCTAAGATACCGAGATTGTGATTNGNGTCAGGATGGTCTGGTTGAAGCTCGAGTATGCTGCAGTATAATTTGGCCGCTTCTGATTTTCGCCCGGCTTGGTGGGCTGAAATTGCGTTTGCCAGCAAGCGCTGAATAATGATTGCCATGATTGCAATTCTTTCCTAGTTGCTCAGATGGTCGAGAGCCTTTGCGAACTTAATACTCAGCTAGGCATGCACTGGCAGGTTTTCACGAACTCCAAAACATGCTAACCGTTCTTTTAGATGCAGAGCCTATACCCACTATCTTCATTATAACATTTAGGACGGAGTAAAAAGAGTTTAAGGTGTTCTCCGTCTAAAACGAATTAATGCAAAACTATATTTCCTCAGAGTCTGTGAATGATAAGTTGGCTTCGAGGGCAAAGCATTAGAAAGTATAAGCCGCTTACGTTGCGTGCGACATGACAAGAAGCCTGCCATTCATCGTTATTGCATTGATTATCTCAGCGGACTCCCGAAGGAGAAATTATCTTTTGCCTGCGCCTAAGTTTACGGTAAAGTGCTTCAGCGATTGATCTTATGTCCAAGAGCCAAGAATTAGCAGCACTTGTTGGTTAGCAAATTGTAAACGCGTAAAATCTTGCCAATTGTAAAAGCAATTGGTAAGAAAATCATGGAGGACAAATTGACCCAAGGTAACTATGACATCTTAATTTGCGGAGGCGGCATGATAGGATTAGCGACTGCAGTCGGCCTTGCGAAAATCGGACTAAAAATTGCCATTATAGAGGCACGCAAGCCACTCCCGTTCAGCAGTGAGCAAGACTATGATCTGCGCGTGTCCGCCCTCAGCCCGAAAACAATTGATACCATCACAGAACTTGGGGCCTGGGCGACAATCGAGAGAATGCGGTTGTGCCATATCGAAGAAATGCGAGTCTGGGAGAACCCCACCTACGGAGATGTTACTTTCACTGCTCACTCAATAGGCCGATCAGATATGGGCGCTATCGTAGAGAACAGAGTCGTCCAACTAGCTCTCTGGGAAATCGCGACGGCCAACGAGAATATCACGTTTTTCTGTCCAGCTGAGTGCGCTGGTTTTATCCTTGAGCCGGGCCAAGCCATAGTCCACTTAAATGACGGCGCCAGTTTGTCAGGTCGCCTCCTTATAGGCACTGATGGGATGCAATCAGCCGTGAGAAATGCTTTCCCGTTTGGCTCATCAGGAGGTCAGTACAAACAAGCATGCCTCGTGGCATCTGCCAAAACCTTATCGCCTCAGGGTAAAGTCGCCTGGCAACGATTCACGCCTCAAGGCCCCCAAGCATTTTTGCCATTAACAGACAAACAAGGTTCATTAATCTGGTACAACTCTGTCGACAAAATAAGGGCACTATCAAAATTGTCTAATGATCAACTCTCGAAGAAGTTAAGCCGGGAATTTCCAATAGAGCTTGGACCTATTAAGATTGAAGGCAAAGCATCCTTTCCAATAAGCAAACATCATGTAAAGTCTTATGTGCATAAAAACGTGTTGCTTGCGGGCGATGCCGCCCACACCATCAATCCTCTGGCTGGACAAGGTGTTAATCTGGGTTTTCAGGACGTGTCTGCACTAATTGACACCTTCCGTGAAGAAACTCGCCGCAATCGGGATTGGTCATCATCAAGGGCGCTCAAAAAGTATGACCTTCGGCGACGCGCGGCGAATTCAGTAATGATGGGGGCAATTGACGCCTTCTACTTTGGATTTAGTAACGATCATATGCCTTTAAAAATATTGCGTAATACCGCCCTTTTCTGCGCCAGATTTCCGGTCATAAACAAACAAATAATACGCTATGGGAGTGGCCTTAATTAATAGTCGATTGTCAGAACAAAAGAACAAGGCGCCATAATTATTTACTACGAGAACCTTCCCACTCTGGTGTGCCATCCAGCCTTAAACCTCTATCCCCTTCTTATCCCAATACTCGTCGGCACACCCGAGGAGGAAAAACATGAGGCTAGTTCTGGACTGTGCCGCATGCATATTTGCCGCGATAACGCTTGACGAGTTTACCTCTGGTTCGTCAAGGAACTTGTTAATTTTATCCTTTTGAGCGCTGGTTAAAAATCCCCCTGCCACCCCAAGCTCAAGTGTCTCACGCAAGTAATCCATGTCGGTTAGCAAAGTAGTTCCTTCTCATTTCTGGCAGCATGGAATCAGGGCTTTGCCAAATCTCCATCGTTCTGCAAACAGCGCGATCATGGTCTCCAGATCGACCCGTCCTGGGCTAGCAATTAGGCTCAAAAAATTTTCTGGACAAAAGCGATTTCAAGTGCCAAACGGATCCGCATCAAAATTGTTATTCCCTAATCTTACTTCAAGCATGTTGTTACCATATGATTCTGGACCACCAATCATCTCATCGTATGCACTCGTATGTCTCAACACAGTGCGCCAAGCTCGGCAGTCTCGGAACAGTTTGCGAAGTTCCGAAAGGCTCCGTGTGCGCAAGTATTTTCCTTTATCATCTGTTACATAGACCTCGTTGCCATCCACGATGGCAGAGACCTGATAAAGGCTCAAGTCCACTGAATGAAAGATCAGTTTATCGAGAACTGATCTCTTTGATAATTCCAGTAATGTTATAGTCAAAACCACAACCTCTCTCTCATAAAATCGGACCTCGAAGGCTTGTTGAACCCGTTAAGCCGCAAAATATATCGAACGGGAGTGTAAGCTTTCAAATCCCACTGTCGATAAATCAAGATTTGTGCCTTAAATTTCCTCGGAGCCTCTTCTCAGTCATCAATACGAAAACCCAAGCGCTTACAACGTATCTTTGGCATCAATCATAGCGAAAGAGGCAATTGTCTGCCATCATCCTTGGGTCGACGCCAGTTGCTCCGTTGACGGCTTCCCAACTTGTCAAAAACTTGTCTAGATTCGGCGCGAAAATCCTCGCCCTGGCTCGCTGCTTTGATCCTCTGCCGAGCCAGTTTGGCAGTTATTTCATGATCTACAATGGGTTTTGGGTAATCCTTGCCCACGATGCAACCAAAGTTCGATTGCAACGATCCAGACATTTTCCAGGGTTGATGGATCCAAGGCTCTGTAACGCCCTTGAGCTCCGGAACCCAAGAGCGAATAAAATTACCCCCCGGATCATTGTCGAACGATTGCTTCAACGGATTATAGATCCTGATCGCGTTGATTGATGTAACGCCCGATTGCATCTGAAGCTGGCTGTAATGAATTCCCGGCTCATAATCAGTGAACAGCTTCGCAAGGTGATATCCAGACCTCCTCCAATCTATCCATAAATTGTAACTCGCAAAACTTACAAGCATTGCTCTCATACGAAAGGTTATCCAGCCACAATGATTTAAGCTTCGCATGCAAGCATCAATAATCGGATAACCTGTCATTCCAATAGACCAGGCGTTATAAAACTGCTCTCCACTTTCTGCGCTACGCAATTGCTCAAAGGCTGAGTGCATGCAAGCAGTCTCAATGCTCGGTTGGTCCTCCAGCTTCTGAATGAAATGGCACCTCCAGGCTAGGCGGGATTCGAATGCCCTTAAGTTTCGTTTCCATGAGTTGTCCACCGAATTAACGAGCTCTCCGGATCGGGATTGCAAAGACCTGATCATCTCTTTTACGGACAAGCTACCCCATGTGAGGTGAGGTGAGATCCTAGAGCAATATTTTTTCGATAGGTTGGGCTCGGAAATGTGCCGCAAGTATTTTTTTGAGTTGTGCCGTAAAAAATTTTTTACGGCACAACTCAAAAAAATACTTG
>NZJL01000073.1 GCA_002692165.1 Porticoccaceae bacterium | reverse complement strand
AAGATTTTTATAGCCAACTAGATTCTGAGCCAGCAATAGGATATTGGTGGGCTGAGATTGTGCCCCAGTTTGTTGTAGAGAAAAATCGACGCCGACTATAGGCTTGATGCCTGCCATTTGAGCTCTCTTATAAAACTTTACCAAGGCAAATAGATTATGGAAATCAGTTATTGCTACCGCCGGCATTGATTGATCTATGACTTTTTGAATCAAGCAATCCAGCCGCACACAGCTATCTATGAGAGAAAATTCGGTGTGAAGTCTTAAGTGAATGAAGGTCGAATTCATTGAGTTTACGCTTTCTAATTATAGTTAATACCATGGTAAGAAAAACTATCCGCTAATAAATCACGCACGTCACCTTGAAAAGGCGGTATTGAAAAGTGAGTGTCTACAGTATTTTTAGTGCTTGTTCCCCACTTCAGTAAGGCTGCACCACAACTTAATCCCGCTCCGAAACTGGCAATTAGTATCGTGTCACCCCCTTTTATCACATCGCCTTTTAGGGCTTCACAAAGACTGATTGGTATAGAAGCGGCCGAAGTATTACCAAACTTATCAATTGTTACAACTGTCTTGGAGGGATCAATTCCGAGTTTCGACCCCACCGCATTTATAATGCGGATATTGGCCTGATGGGGAATAAAGATATCCACGTCTGCTATGGTAAGGCCGGCACGATCCAGTACAAATTGACAATCGAGGCTCATCGATTTTACCGCCCGTTTAAAAATGGCGGCCCCATCAAAGTTCATAGAGAGATGCAAATCGTTTGTATGAACCGCGGGCTGAATACCCCATTTTGGAATCGCTAGAAACTCTCGGCTATCGGGTACACAACTGATTCTTGACGCTATAAAACCTAGCTCAGTATGGGATTTCGTCAGAATAACGGCACCAGCTCCATCGCCAAACAGACAACAAGACTCCCGTTTGTTCCAGTCCAGTCCCAAGGATAAACGCTCAGCTCCAATTACCATTCCTGTTTCTATACTACCCGCCTTTATCATATCGGATATCATAGCAACGCCATATAGCCAACTTGTGCAAGCTGAATTAAGGTCTATTGCAGCAGCTGAATTTGCTCTCAACTTATTTTTAATAGCGCTGGCAGTATTGGGACATACTTCATTAGGCGTAGTAGACCCCAGGACAATCACGTCCAAATCACTCGCAAGCATGCCCGCGCAAGCCAGCGCTCTTTCGGCAGATAACCATCCCATTTCTCCCGTAGAAACATGACTATAACGTCTTTCTTTAATCCCAGTTCTAGATAATATCCAGTCATCTGTGGTGTCTACAAAACGCACTAAATCCTTATTTCTAACCACTAATGATGGAAGATATCTCCCCCATCCGACAAATTTAGCGTAATTCAAAATTTAAAATCCTCGATAATTATCGACAACAACTTTAGAGATATAATTTCACAGTCAGTCAGACTAAAATTCGAGAATTATATTCTATGTAACGAAGGAGTGTAGCCTATTATTCAATTTAAGATCGTAAAGGCGCAAAAGAAAGTCGATGAATGCGCGTCGGCCCTAAAACAGACAAAGCTTCAATATGACTTGCTGTACCATATCCCTTATTGGAAAAAAAGTCATAACCAGGATATAAACTGTCATAAAGGAGCATAAAATGATCACGAGTTACCTTAGCGATAACTGATGCTGCACTAATCTGCGGGACCAGACTATCCCCGCCGACAATCGCCTTGGAACGATATTTCCAACAAGGAACTTGATTGCCATCAACGACAACATAGTCAGGAATTATGGGAAGTGCATCGACAGCTCGCCTCATTGCAGTGAGGGTGGCTATTAAGATATTTTTATTATCAATTTCGCGAGAAGAACTCTGCCCGATTGCAAAATTGCCACCGGCATCTACAATTTGTTTGTAAAGAGCCATCCGGCGATTTTTGGAAAGACTCTTGGAGTCGGTTAGCCCATCTATCTGATGATTGATCGGCAATATGACGGCGGCGGCTATTACATCACCAGCTAGGGCTCCTCTGCCGACTTCGTCGACCCCCGCCAGATAACGAATGTGATCAGGATAATGCCAAGTGCTCATCTTAACAGATCAACGATAGCATCAGCCGCCAAGGCACCAGATTCTTCATTTAATTGTCTGTGCAATCGATCATAAGATGGAATCAAGCGCCTAGTGAGGTCAGCATCGAACATCTTTTTCGCTTCTACTCCAATTTTTTTCACATTTGCTTTGCTCTGAATAAGTTCGGGCACAAGCATGCTATTAGAGAGTAAATTTGGTATTGCTATGTAAGGCGTGTGGATGAACGGCGCGACCATAGAGTAGGTAAAAAAACCCACCTTATAGCAAACGACCATAGGTTTCTTTAACAGCATCGCCTCAAGAGATGTGGTCCCGGAAGTGAGCAATACGGCATCAGCAGCGGTCATTGCTAATCGCGCATGTTTATTTAATAACTTGACATCCTTGCATGCATGGTCAGATAGGATTTTCTCTAATTCTCGATGCAGGGTATCGTTCGCTGCCGGTAAAATAATCTGGAGATTTGGTATTTCTAGACTGAGTTGAAAAACGACGTCAAGGAATAGTTGAGCCATCATTCTTATCTCAGATAATCTACTTCCTGGCATCACGGCGAGAGTCGGTGCCTTTGCATCTATCTTAAGAAGACTTCTTGCTTCTTGCGAATTCGAAACCATCTCAAATTGTTTTGCCAAAGGATGTCCAACATATTTTACCGGGATGCCATTTTGCTGGAAGAAATCGGTTTCAAATGGAAACAGCGTCAACATGAGGTCAACAGATTTTTTAATAGTTTTTATTCTACCTCTGCGCCATGCCCATACAGATGGGCTCACATAATGAACGGTTTTAACGCCTGCCCGATGCAATTTACGCTCAATATTTAAGTTAAAATCTGGGGAGTCTATACCTATAAAGACCAACGGTCGATTCCTAAGAAATCGTTTCAAGAGGGCTTGACGGATCGACAATAATTCAGGGAGCCTTTTTAGGGGTTCAAAGAGACCCATTATTGATAGTCGCTCGATATTGAAAAGCGAGTGGAAACCTTTCTCTTCCATGAGAGATCCACCGATTCCTTCAAACAGAGCCTCCGGAAAGTGTTTCTTGAGATTATCTATGAGATCGGCGCCCAAAGCGTCACCGGACGGTTCGCCAGCTACAATTGCAAAAACAGGCGAGATTGACATTTAACGGATAATACCGCGCGTAGAATTTGCAATTGAAGTCAATAGCATTGATATTACCTCGTCATCGCCAAGTGCGGCAATTTCTTTTTGGGCCTCTTTCAGTGACAACCCTCGCCGATAGAGCAGCTTATATGCACGATTAGCTAAGATTATTTGTTCAGCGCTGAATTCTCGGCGCTTCAAACCCTCCCGATTGATGGTTCGCGGCTCACCTGGGCTGCCATATGCGGTCACAAAAGCTGGCACATCATGCAAAATTATAGCGCTAGGGCCAATGAAACAATGTGGTCCGATTTGTACGTATTGGTGAACTAGAACATAACCAGAAAGAATTGACCAATCTCCGAGTGACACATGGCCAGCAAGGCTCGCATTGTTTATGAGAATAGTGTTATTACCAACGATACAATCATGGCCGATATGCACATAGGCCATCAATAAATTATTGCTTCCTATGCAAGTTTCCCCTCGGTCTTGCACTGTGCCTCTATGAATAGTAACTCCCTCCCTGATGACATTATTATCACCGATCAAAAGTTTCGTTGGCTCACCATGATATTTTAAATCGGGCGTGTCATCTCCAACGGTGGAAAATTGATATATCCTATTTTTTTTTCCTATGATGGACGGCCCCTTCACCACAACATGTGAAGCTATTTCGCAATTATCTCCAATTGTCACGTCAGCTCCAATATGGCTCCATGGTCCAATTTTAACGTTTTCACCGATTTGCGCGGAAGCATCAACAATTGCTGTAGGGTGGATCATTCCAAGCTTTCCTTGTCTTGATAGGCACACATCAAGATTGCTGTGCTTGCTAACTCATTATCAACTTTTGCCTCGGTGCGGAAACGCCAAATATTCCTCTTCACAGATACCACCTCAGAAGTCAACATCAACCGATCTCCCGGCACTACAGGAAGCTTGAAACGAACTTTATCAATACCAGCAAAAAGATAGAGCATGCCATTATCTGAAGATTCTTGCGCTGTAACAAAACCCAAGATTCCTGATATTTGAGCCATTGCTTCTATTATTAGTACGCCCGGAAAAATTGGGGTCTCAGGAAAGTGTCCTACAAAAAGCTGTTCGTTAATGGAGATATTTTTATAGCCCAATATAGATTTGCCTGGGTCAACCTCAATGACACGATCTACCATCAACATAGGATAGTCGTGAGGAAGTAAGCGCATAATCTCGTTTACTTTCATCATCGCCACCAATCCCTCATGGGCTCATTCGATGCAAGGAAAATAATGTAAAGCAATGATCCGTACCATTATTCATCTAATCTTTATCAACCACAGGTTTAACTATCTGGCTTAACTTTCCAAAATTTACTGCGTTTCGGCGCCATTTTTGCGACTCCATTAGTGGAAGACCGCCATTTGAATATGATCCTGGTTTTTTAATAGATTTAGTGATGTAGGAACGAGCAGTTATTTGGACATTATCCACCACTTCTAGGTGACCAAGGCACGCTGCATCGCCAGCGAAAAAACAATTCTTTCCTATCTTCGCACCCCCCGCGATTCCCGCAAATGCTGCCATAGCGGTGTTTTCGCCAACTTCCACATTATGAGCAATCATTACGTGATTATCTAGAATGACACCATCACCTATTATTGTGTCGTCGATTGCGCCTCGATCCACGGTAGAACACGCTCCGATTTCAACTCTATCACCGATCGATACACCGCCCAACTGGTATATCTTTTCCCAACCGCCTTTGCCATTTGGAGAAAAACCAAATCCGTCTGAACCAATAACTGCACCACTATGAATGGTGACTGAGTTGCCGATCACAATATCGTGATAAATCGAGACGTTACTTTCTATCCGACAATTTTTGCCTATGCTGGAGCGGGAACCAATAAAAGTATTAGCACCTATTTGACAACCATCTGATATCGACACTCTAGAATCGATAACTACGTTAGGGCCTAAATAGACGTTAGCGCCAATCTCAGCGTCAACAGCCACTATAGCTGAGGGATGCATTCCTGACGGCTTCTTGACGGCAGTATCAAACCATTTGGAGAGCTTGGCATAATCTAAATAGGGGTTGTTGGAGTATACGCATATTCCAGAGAAGTACTTTTGATAGCCGCGAGGCATTATCACCGCAGACGCATGACAATTCTTCAAAGATTTAGTATAGCGCGCCCTCGCAATGAACGATATATCGCCACTAGTCGCATTTTTTAGCGATGCGAGCCCCGAAATCACTACTCCTTGAGAATCGTCCACCTCGGCGCCGAGAAAGTTCACGATATCCGAGAGACAATACTCAAAACTCATAAGGATTCACTAAGGCATTTTTTTGTTCAGGCGATCTGCGACCTTTGCGGTAATATCATTATCCGGACCCCTAAATAATGTTGCTTCAGATCGAAGCAAGATAGTAATACCCTCTTCCTCAATAAGTTCTTTCACGGCCTCGTCTAAATTTGGTTGAACTTTCTGCATAATGCGTTGCGCTAACTGTTGTCTTTCCGTTTGAACCTTTTTATTGGCAAGTTCTGCATCTTCTTTTTTATAAGTCATTTTCTTTTGATGTTCAGCTATTTGCTCTGCAGACCATGTTAAACGTTTTTCTTCTAGTTCTTTAGCCAATGCCTGAAAGTCAGATGCCGCCCCTTCTAATTTTGCCATTAGTGAGACAAAATCAGCGCTTTCCTCAAGCGACTTTCCTTCATTCTGCGCATATGATGATGCAAAGACAGATCGTTGAATGTCAAGAACAGCTATTTTTTCGTCAGCTAAAGCCGGCACGGTTACAATTACGGCTATTACGACAATAATGAGTGCCTTAATTTTTTGCACAATTTTTCTCCTAACGATTTATTAAAACTGGTTGCCAAGACTAAATTGAAATATCTCAGTCTCATCATACTCGCTCTTATTAAACGGCTTCGCGATACTGAAGGTTATTGGACCGAAGCCGCTTAGCCAAGTTGCTCCTAATCCCACTGAATATCTTAATTCACCTAACTCCGGTTTGAAACAGTTAGCTTGAGTTGAGCCGCAGTTGGAATTAAAAATATTACCTGCATCGACAAAAAGAGCTGGTTGCACTGATCTTTGATCCTTTATAAAGGGAAGTGGAAAAATAATTTCGGCTCCGAACACAACCTGAATATTTCCTCCAATGGGGTCTGGATCATCATAATAAAAGACTGTCCCTGGCGGCGGCGGCGTGTCTTGAGGTCCCAAGGTATTTCTTTTAAATCCGCGAACAGACCCGAATCCACCACCATAAAAGTTTTTAAAAAATGGCAACTGGCTAGTGCCTCCATATGCATCGCCATAACCGAGATCTGTGCGCAGTTTAAGTGTCAATGAGCGAGTCAGCCCTCTAAAATACTGAGCTGTATAATATAGTTTATAATATTCTAGCCCTGAACCAGGAATTGAAATATCCAAACCTAATCGTTGAGAGGTCCCTCGCGTCGCAAACATGCCACGATTGAGGGTCGATCTTATCCAGTTGATATTGAAATTTACCGTGTCAAAGTCGGTTCCGTTTTGCGCCTCAAACTCTGCAATCTCAGCCGAGGCATAACTACCAGTTTTTAGGCTTAAGTTTTCGTAACCAAATCCAAAACCAATGCGTTCAATCTCCGACACTGGATATCCCCAATTTACGGCAGCTCCATAACTATTGGTAGAGAAACTGGCTACATTAATTTCGTCATAATCAGTCTTCCTTCCAAAAAGCGAATATCCGACACTAACGCCATCAACAGTAAAGTATGGCTCTGTGTAGCTGAAATTTATGGCAGTTTGGTATCGGCTTCTGTTAACCCCGACGCCGATCTGTTTTCCAGTCCCGAGAAAATTATTTTCTTGAAGGTTTGCACCCAAAATGAGCCCTGTTCCTTGTGCGAACCCTAAACTTGCTCCCACAGAACCGGATGGCTGTTCTTCTACCGCATATATTACATCTATTTGATCGTTGGTTCCCGCAACAGGGATATTTTCCACATTTACTTCTTTAAAGAACCCCAATCGCTCTAGCCTGATCTTTGAAAGCTCTATGAGAGCGTTATTTGCGGACCCTCCCTCCATTTGTCGCATCTCCCGCCTAAGAACGGTATTTGCTGTCTTAGTATTTCCGCGGAAGTCAATTCGTCTAACGTAGGCACGCATGCCTGGCCTTACCAAATAAGTAATATTGGCAGTTTTTTCTTCTTCATTTATATCAGGATAGCCCTCCACTTCCGCAAAGGTATAACCCTCGTTCGCCAATCTCTTGGTGATATACTCGCTTGACGCAGTCATAAGTGCCTGAGAGAAAGTCATACCTTCACGCAGAACCACCAATGAGCTAACGTGTTCCTCATCTAACTTCAATTCGCCAGCAAAATCCACTTGTTCAACAGTATAGGTATCTCCTTCTGAGATATTTATGGTGATATAAACGGAATCTTTTTCAGGACTTATAGAGACTTGCGTGCTATCAATCGTAAATGTCAAGTAACCTCTGTCTAAATACCACGATTCGATGGTTTCGAGGTCGCCAGATAACTTTTCTCGAGCATATTTATCGTCACTCTGAAACCATGACAACCAACCGGTCTTTTGTTGTTCAAATTGATCGAGCAATTCTTCTTCCGAGAAGGCCTTATTCCCTACGATGTTGATATGGCGAATTTTAGCCACATCCCCCTCGTCGATATCGATGTTTACTGCTACTCGATTTCTCGGTAACTTTTCGATTTCGGTTTTAACGATAGCTCCATATCGTCCTTGGGAGACGTATTGCCGCTGGAGTTCTTGAGACATTCCCTCTAATATGACCCGTCGAAAGATTTGACCCTCTGCTAGACCATTATCCCTGAGAGCCGAAAGCAACTGTTCGGTTTCAATGGCTTTGTTACCCTCTAAATTGATCGCCGTAACAGCAGGCCTCTCTTCTAGGCCCACCACCAAAACGTCGCCATCTGCAGCTAGTATAATATTGGAGAAATAACCTGTCCTAAATAAGGCTCGGGTCGCATTTCGCGCATCTTTGTCGCTGACATTACCCCCCACCCTTAAAGGTAATGCGGCAAAGACCGTTCCAGCTGATACCCTCTGCAAACCTTCAATTCGAATGTCACGAATTTTGAAATCATCAATAGCCATCGACTTTAAAGAGATCAAAGGAAGTGCCAAAATTAGAAGACTTAAACGAATAAACAAGCTCATCATTTTTTGACCCAAGTATTTATAATGCTCACATGAAAGCTCGTGTAAGATCATTAAATGTCGCCACCATCATGAATCCGAAAAGAATCGCCACACCCAACTTTAATCCGACCACCTGCATTTCTTCAGAGACTGGAGAGCCTTTAATTATTTCTATCACATAAAAGATCAAGTGCCCGCCATCAAGAACAGGAATGGGAAGCATGTTCATAACCCCAAGCATTATACTTAGAATTGCCGTAAAACGAATAAAATTGTCCAAACCTGCCCTGCCGGAATCCCCGGCTGCCTTTGCAATTCCGATAGGACCACTAAGGCTCTTGGATGATAATTCCCCAGTCAGCAACTTTTTAATGGATTTGATAATAAAAGTGATATAGTCGCTTGTCTCAGATAGGCTGCGAATGGCAGCGCTCGAAATAGTGTGTTCAATTGAATACAACATCGATTCGGGATATATGCCCTGAGGGGCCAGTTGCACTCCGATCTGACCATAATCGAAACCATCTCTGAAGACTGCCTCTGGCGTCACTTCAATTCTCATGTCAACGTTATCTCTAACTATATCGAGAACAACTGTTCGATTAGCATTTGATTCAATTTCTTCAACAAAAATTTGAGTGGAATTGACATTCCAGCCATTTATTTTTGTGACAACATCGCCAGACAGAAGTCCTGCTTTTTCAGCAGCACTTCCTTCCATAATTAAACCAAGATTTAATTGCTTAAAGGTGTATTTTGGAGTTAATCCGAGCTCATATATGGGATAAGGTTCTGATGCATCCCTTAACCATTTTTCAATTGGAATGGAAAGCTTTATGGTATCTCCAGACTCAGGGGACTTGACGACAAATTTTAAACTACCAGTTGTTCCGATAGACGAAAAAAGTTCTTTTGAAACGTTACTCCAGTTCGGTGTTAACTGCTCATTCACAGACAAGATCGTCATCCCAGGAGCAAATCCCGCCACCTTGGCCGGGGACTCATCTTCAATATTTCCCACAATGGGTTTGACCCCAGTTTCGCCATTGAAGAAAAGCACCCAAAAAGCAAAAATCGAGAGCAATAGGTTAGCAAAAGGTCCTGCGATGGTAATCGCAATTCTCTTCCAAACATTTTGGCGGCCAAATTCACTCCCTAGCAGATCTTCCGGCACATGACCACTCCGAGAATCGAGCATCTTGACATATCCACCCAGCGGAAGAGCCGATATGACAAAATTAGTACCATGTCGGTCAGTCCAACCTATGAGCGGTGAACCAAATCCAAGTGAAAATCGTTCCACGAAGACCCCACATTTTCTTGCCACTATAAAATGCCCATATTCGTGAATAACGATCGCTATTCCGAGGGTCAAAAACGTGTAAAGTATCGTTTCGAGAATATGCATTTATTGCTTTGCCGTTGCTTTGATAAGTTTAGAACTGATTAATCGGGCTCTGGCGTCGGATGCTTCCACTTCTTCTATCGTTTTAAGTGGGCTAAAGACGGAGTTAGTTAAAGTATCGCACACTATTTCAGAAATCTGGGTGAATTTTATCCTAGAATTTAGAAAGGCATCAACTGCTGTCTCATTTGCTGCATTTAAAATGGTGGTTGCATCACCGCCAGATAACAGGGCATCATAGGCCAGTTGCAAACAGGGAAAATTCTCAAGGTCAGGAGGCGAGAACTCAAGATTGGACACAACAGAAAAATCAAGGGTTTCTACTCCGGATTTAATACGCCTAGGCCAAGCCAACGCATGTGCTATTGGAACTCGCATGTCTGGCACTCCCATATGAGCCAAGGTAGATCCATCAGCAAAATGCACAAACGCATGAACGATGCTTTGAGGATGAATAACGACCTCTATCGAATCGGCTGGCATTTCAAATAGTAAACTAGCCTCAATTACCTCTAATCCCTTATTCATCAGTGTCGCAGAATCTACTGAAATTTTTCGCCCCATTTGCCAGTTAGGGTGAGCACAAGCTTCCTTCGGAGTAACATCTCGCATCTGTTTTTCTTTCCAGCCAAGAAATGGACCTCCGGATGCTGGAAGGGTCAGTTTAATAACGGTTTCGTTGCAGCCAATTTTGAAATTATCTGGGAGACATTGAAAAATCCCGTTATGCTCACTGTCAATCGGCAACAAGGTGCATCCCGATCGCGCAACGGCTTGTTTGAACAGATTTCCTGCCATGACTAATGATTCTTTGTTAGCAAGCAAAACTTTTTTCCCCGATTCCACTGCTGCCAACGTCGCCCTAAGTCCCACAGCTCCCACAATTCCTGCTATAACCGTATCTACAGCCGGTTCTTGCGCAACGTGGTTTAAATCCTCTGGACCGCATAAAACCTGTGTTTTAGACCCCTTAGATTGGAGTAATTGTTTTAATTGATTAGCAACTTCCGGGATCATCACAACGGCATAGCACGGATTAAATTTTAAGCACTGATTTGCAAGCGTCTGGTATTGCAAATTAGCGCTTAGTGCAAAGATTTCAAAACGCTCGGGATGCTGACTTATAACATCTAGTGAACTAGAACCGATACTTCCGGTAGAACCGAGGATTGTGATTAGCTGCCGCATCATCTATAACGGCCGTAAAAGGAGTAACAAACCAAAAAGTGGAAGAGCAGCCATGTAGCCATCTATACGGTCAAGAACCCCTCCATGTCCGGGTAGAAGGTTACTGCTGTCTTTGAATCCCGATATTCGCTTGATCATACTTTCAAAAAGATCTCCGACTACTGAAAACAAGGCAACAGGAATAATCAGCAAAATAAAAGTTTCTATCAATTGACTTTTTGGAAAAAAGTATCCAAAGATAACCGCTATTGGCATTTGACATATTAGTCCACAGGCAAAACCTTCCTTTGTCTTTCCCGGACTAAGGCTAGGAGACAATTGACGGTTTCCGAATAATTTCCCGCCGAAATAGCCGCCGGCGTCTGCCGCCACAACGATCAAAATACTGAACATAAGCATAAGACGTCCCTCTGCATGTCCGAGGATGACTAAAATAGATGCCCACGTAAACACAATGATCAATGCACCAACAAGACTGAAAACAAACTGATTTGACCAAAAAGCGATGCCAGATGGATACCGCTTAAGAAAAATCAAGTTGAGACACCATAAGAGTACTGCAAAAATTAGGATTATTTTCCCTGCCGAAAAATCTACAGTTCCAAAAAAGTTCAAAACACATCCAATCAAGCATACAAGCAAAAAGATCAATAGTAGAAAGCCAACTTGTAAATGGGTATTTGTAATCCGAGCTAAATTACTCCATTCCCATCCGGCGACCAAGACCACCGGCACCAAAGACGCTAAAAAATATTGCTCTGGCAATGTGTGAAGGGCCGTCGAAAAGACTGTTACTATAATAGCCGCAGTCCATAGTCTATGTTTTAGCAATCTCAATCCTCATTCGATGCCTTATGATCTATTCCAGCATTACGATGCCCAAAACGTCTTTTGCGCGAGTAATATTCATCGATTGCCCTTTCTAGTAGATCAGGACCAAAATCAGGCCAAAAACAATTACTGACATATAACTCTGTATAAGCCAAATGCCACAGCAAAAAATTGCTGATCCTCTCCTCCCCGCCCGTTCTTATGCAGAGGTCTGGATCAGGCAATTCACCTAATTGTAACTTCCCGGAAAATATTTCCTCAGAAATTGTCTCAGGATGAAATTCACCGGATTGGGCTTCGAATGCTAATTGTCGAGCGGCTTCAATAATATCCCATCGCCCACCATAATCAACGCAAAGCACAAGAGTAAAATGACCATCGGCAGTCTGTTCTTCTGCTTTTTTTATTAATCGGCAAAGGTCATTGCTAAAATTTTGTTTGTTACCAATTATTTTTAACCTAACACCGTCAGTTTTGAGTCCATCTATTTCTTTTGACAGATAATTGGTAAACAAGTTAATCAGCCCAGAGACCTCGCTCGCGGGTCTATGCCAATTTTCACTGCTGAATGCAAATAAGGAAACAACCTCAATTCCATGAGACTTTGCTGCAGAAAGAATCTCTCGAATTCTTTCAACGCCCGCTTTGTGGCCTGATATTCCAGTTAAGCCACGTAATGATGCCCATCGATTATTGCCATCCATAATAATGGCTAAATGTTTAAGAGGATGATAATCGTCGCTTGAAACTATATCGATCATAATTTCCCGAGTACTTTTGTTGTTATATATCCATGAGATCTTTTTCTTTTTCAGTTAAAAGAGAGTCAACTCGAGCTATAAACCTATCTGTGATTTTTTGCACTTCATCTTGGATACGACGCTCATCATCTTTACTAATGCTTTTGGATTTTTCAAGTGACTTCAAGTTTGATAAAACGTCACGCCTGACACTCCTGACTGAGACACGTGTTTTTTCAGCCTCTTGCTTTGCCTGTCGCCCAAAAGTCTTTCGGGATTCCTCAGTCAATGCTGGCAGCGGAATTCTTATCACTGCCCCTGCTGAATTTGGATTGAGCCCAAGATCAGATCTGAGAATAGACTTTTCTACATCTGACACAAGACTGTTTTCCCAAACGGTCAATGCGAGTGTGCGAGCGTCTTCGACCACAATTGACGCTATCTGCGAAATAGGCGTGTCTACACCATAATAATCTACCGAAATGCCATCAAGAAGGCTAGGATGTGCTCGGCCCGTCCTAATCCTATTAAAAGCTTTTCTGAGGGCGTCTATAGATTTCTCCATCCTTTCTTCTAATTGATGTGTGTGTTCTTGAATCATAACAGTTTACCCTGGTCGAATTATTGTTCCCTCAGCGGCCCCCATGATTACTCTCAAAAGTGCTCCAGATTTGGACATTTTAAAGACACCAACCGGCATATGATGCTCTCGACATAAACATATGGCGGTAAGGTCCATTACGGAGAGTTTTTGCTCAATTATCTGATCATAAGTGAGTGTTCGAAAAAACTTAGCATCAGGATCTTGCAGGGGATCCGCAGTATAGACTCCATCAACTTTTGTGGCTTTCAAAACTATGTCTGCATCAATCTCTATCCCGCGAAGACATGCTGCCGAATCGGTTGTAAATAGTGGGTTACCAGTCCCACCTGCAAATAAAACAATCTCACCTTGTTTTAAATGTCTCATCGCCTTTCGTCTGTCATAGGGTTCTACAACCCCTGCCATTGGCACTGATGACATCAATTGTGTGGAGATATTCTTTCTTTCTAACGCATCCCTCACAGCCATAGCATTCATAAGTGTAGCGAGCATTCCCATATGATCCCCGGTAATCCGATCCATGCCAGCAGCGCTTAAGGCGGAACCTCTAAACAAGTTACCACCACCTATGACGATACCGATTTGCACCCCTATCCCGACTAATTGACCCATTTCAAGCGCAATGTTGTCAAGAATTTTAGGATCAATTCCTAAATTTCTGTTACCAAGAAGCTCCTCTCCGCTCAATTTTAGTAAAATACGCTTATACTTATTACCGTTTTGATCAGCTGACATGATAGTGTCCTTAGTTAGGTGCTGTTCCTCAGCTGTTCGGCGACCTCTGTCGCGAAGTCAACTTCCTCAACTGTTATGCCTTCTCCTACCTCAAAACGCTCAAAACACATGATCTCGGAGTTATGCTCCCTGACGAGATCTCCAACAGTGATGTCGGCATCTTTGACAAACGGTTGATCTGTAAGACTATTCTCTTTAAGGAATTTTTGTAATCTGCCCGATACCATCTTTTCTGCTATTTTATCTGGTTTTCCACTCTCTTTTGCTTGAGCAACATAAATTTTTTCTTCTGCGGCGAGCACTTCAGATGGCATATCTTTTGATTCAACNACTANAGGATTTNNGGCCGCGATNTGCATTGCAACGTCTTGTGCAAGATTAAGATTGTCCCCATGCAAACCGACCAAAACGCCAATCTTATTGTTGCTGTGGAGATACGATCCTATCATTGGAGCTTCAATACTCGAAGCTCTTCGTGGTAAGATATTTTCTCCAATTTTTTGAATTAGTGCTTGTCTCGCTTTCTCTAGGCTCTCATCTAAAAATAAGCTCTTCAAATCGATATTCTTGCTGTCAAACAATGATCCCAAAACAGTCTCTACAAAACTGCTAAAATTTTCATCGCGGGCCACAAAATCGGTTTCACTATTAATCTCGCAAATAACGCCATAACTTCCTGCAACCTTTAAACCGATCACTCCGTCAGCGGTATGTTAACGAACTACAAAACGATAAGGGAATCAATCAAACGTTTTCGAAAGTTGGAAGAAGAGGAGAAAGACGGGACTTTTGACAAACTGACCAAGAAAGAGGTTTTGTTAAGGTCAAGGATGAAAGACAAGTTATACAACGCTATAGGTGGCATACATATTCTGAATATGGGACTATCGATGTACAATAGTCTCACTATTTAATCGTTCGAGAGCATGATGCCTGTTAACATA
>NZJL01000072.1 GCA_002692165.1 Porticoccaceae bacterium | reverse complement strand
AAAACCTTCGATTGTTGCTTCACCGGCATTCGTAGTGTACGGGCCAACTCGGCTAGGCTCTGCAATAAGCCATTGGAGGGCTGAATAGTCAGTTAGGTAGATAGACGCATTAACTCTAAGATCATTTTCCAACATTTGAGTCTTGATCCCCGCTTCATAGGATTTCACATATTCGGGATTGAAAGTTGGTAAGCTTGGTTCAGGCGGAAATATCCTTTGGTTAAAACCTCCCACCTTGAAACCTTCGCTGTAGGTAGCGTAAATCATCGTCTCATTATTTAGCTGGTAAGCCAAATTAACCATGGGAGTGGTCTCCGACATCTGGTTGTTGACAGTTGCAAAAGGAACCACCCTTGATCCTATGGAGCAAGCTTCAATAGAGCCAACGGCATCATAACAGTTGTAAGGCAAAGCCCCACCAAAAAAGAAGGCCAATGGCATCTCCTCAACAAATTGATCTGGCGTGTAATCTCGGTCCTCTTTGGTGTAACGAAGCCCTGCTGTAATGGAGAATGATTCTGAGACCCGCGCTGTTACTTGGGCAAATAACGCCTCGCTAGAATAGTCAAAGTACCCTCCGCTCTGAATGGACGCCGGCGTGAAATCCACTGGATTTATATTTTCACCATCCTCCTCAAAATCATAAACGCCCAAAACCCAGTCGATTCGCTCATCCAATGCGGTACCGGAAAGTTGCAACTCAATCGAAGTTTGATCTTGAACGAAAGTGTCGAAATAATGTGTCACTGGATTAATGAAAGCTGGTGGCCCGCCCGGTATCCACAGCTGACCATCAGCTTGAGGATAACCATCTCTGTCTGATGCAAAGCTTCCGTCTAGCGACCGATGCGCGGCTATCAATTTGGCGGTTACCTCGTCCAGTTCCCAGATGAGCGTGAGAGTCGCGGCCTCATTTTCCATTTCAGAGTAATTTGGACCTGTGCCTAGATTGGTGTTATTGCCCGTGACCGCGGTGGCCGATGTATAACACATCATTGGAGCTGCTTCAGACTCACATGCGACGCTAAAAAAGTCTGGACCTGCTGGTGAAAAGCCCGAAAAGATATTGTTTGTGTAAGGAAAGTTGCCCGGTGGAGCTGGGCCAAATGGGGGAGACCCTGAGGGAGGGACGACATTAAAATTATCAGGAAATCCGTCCACCCTTGTAATCAACATAGGGGGTCCGTTTGTCTTATCATCGTAATAATCAAAAGCCAAGTCCGCAGTCAGACTCTCGGTAGCTNAAAAATCGAAAAGCCAAGCGNGCCGAGGTGTAATCNTGATTNCCTAGATCNTTTCCATCNAANGGTCTAAAGACATANCCNTCNTGNTCCATNNNTGCNGCGCTNGCNCGCANGAANAANNTNTCTGAAATCGGTAANTTAANCATTCCTCTNAANTTCTGTCGNCNGTCAGTACCGATCTTNACNTCAAATTTTCCGGCCAGCACNTCATCAGGTTTNGCTGTTGAGATGCTAATCGCTCCACCNATGGTATTTCGGCCAAATAATGTTCCTTGAGGNCCNCGAAGNACCTCCACCTGAGCGATATCAATCATATCAAAGACAGCACCCGCTGAGCGCCCNAGNTAAACCTCATCAACNTATATNCCAACNCCNGGNTCAATCGTGGGTATAAAATCTCGCTGTCCNATGCCTCGAATGTAGACCGCAGCGTTATTACCGGCCCCGCTAAAGGTTGGAGTATTTTGGAACACGAGATTAGGGGTAACGTCTTGTAATTTGGTTATCTTCGTGATCCCCATATCTTCTAGTCGCGATCCTGATAGAGCCGTTATAGAGATTGGCGTATCCTGAAGGCCTTCAGCCTTTTTTCTAGCAGTTACAATAATCTCCTCTAATTCTGCACTAACTATGCTCGACCAAACGGCCAGACTTGAATAAATAAGCGTCAAAGAGACAGCACGGATGAGTTGTGCAAAATAAAATCTTAAAAGTGAATCGCGATGAGACATAAATATTTCCCGAAAAACATTGGTTTTAAGGCCTGGCGGTAAGCCACTCAGATTCGCCACCCTCAAACGCCGGATTTAAACTCAAAAGGAGTAGGTAATTTTTTCTTAAAACCTCATATTCACAAGTATTATGCAAACTGTCAAGCGAGCGTTACATCTTCGAGGAATCACGATTATTGAAAGCCTGCCTTAACTATGGACAACCACAATCCTTTTGCCGTGAGTCTTATTCCATGGAAGTTTAATAAATCAATTGCTTCCTTGCTCAAACAAAGCATCCTACAATGGACCCTGTTACAATCTTCTAATCCTTCGGAAATACCTAAAACTGTATCCGCTTGCCAATATTCGTGCACACTGAGCGATTGTGATTATGTCAAAAAAAGTAAAAGCGTTGGACGATTGGATTAGAACTGAATTCCGGTCTATAAATACAGAACTTGAGGAAATGTATTTTAAAAAGAAGCAAATGAGCCCAGATGGGGGGGGGAAACTAGCAACTTTTCTGAAACAATCTGGTAATAACTACATTGAACCACTGCTGGTCGAGGGAAATACAGATCAGGGCTTTGAAAATGGTTTTGATGTGCTTGGTAATGTTGGTCTTTTTATGGCTTCTTGCAGGAGGCACGGCATTACTGATCCCTCCAGAGAGGACTCATCTCCACTTAGAGCTGCCTCTACCCTTGCAATGCATATAGCAGCCTCATTGGGGGTAGTGCCTCGATTCACGTCGAGCCACTTGCAAACTCATAATTTTGCCGAAAACGGAGCTTTCAAAACGTTTACAACTCTTGAGGACGAGAAAGTCTTCGTTGAATATAATACAAGAGGGGTTGTGAACTATATCCGATGCTCAGACTCACTGCGCCAAATTGTTCCTCTTGGGGTCTCGCATCCAGTAACTTTTGATTGTCTAAGAAGTGCCAAAAATGCTCTCGAAGAAGTTTTCAGATCCAATGTATCCCTCGCAGAACAGCTTAACGTTAGTAGGTTCTTCTATTCTGTCAGGCCCTACTATAAACCTCACAAAGTTGGTCGGATAACTTTCAGAGGTGCAAATGCAGGGGATTTTGCGGGAATCAACCTCATAGACCTTCTGCTAGGCGTTTGTGAGGCCAATGATCCATACTACTCTCAACTAATAACGGAAAAACTCTTATTTATGCCCCCGACTGATCAGGTCTTGCTGAGAGATTGCCTGCGACACAAAAGCTTAATGTTTAATTTTCTTGAGTTAGCTAAATCTGGCGTTCTCTCAGCGTCGGTCAAGAAAAATCTAAGAATGTTTTTGGACGTTTGTGACATGCATGGCAAAGTTGCGACTCAACACCATGATCTCTTCGTAAANAAATTCATAAAACGTCCAGCAGCTGCTATGGATCTTGACAATAGAGATGACCTCACAGCCAGTGGTCCCCCATTGGAAGAATTGGTAAAGAGCTTAGCTATTCTGCGAGACATGCGCGCGACAACTCAGCCTAGGGACGGAGTAAGCACTCGTTATAATGACATCATTTTTTTAAAAAATGCGGCATCATGAATATTGATGATTACATTGAGCAAAGTGGCACCTACCTTCTCAGCCACTCGATAGGGCTGCCCCTAAAATCAGCTGAGATGCAGTTAAACAGTGCATTTTGGGATCCTTTGAAAGGAGCTGATTCTGGCATCTGGCCAAAATGGCTCGGAGCAATAGACGAGTTTAGATTACAGTTGGCTGGCTTGCTTGGCGCCGAGTCCAAGGGCATATGCCCGCAATCAAATATTTCAAGTGCNCTCACNAAAATNTTATTTTCATTACCCCATGACANACAAAAGACTACTATTGTTCTTAGCGAAACCGACTTCCCCACAGTTGGCTTTATTGCAGAGCAAGCGACACGCCTTGGCTACCCAGTAAAATACATTCCAGCCTCCAAGGATCTTTTAGATCTGAATGTGTGGTCAGATATGCTTCATAATGATGTTGGAGTGTTATTGGTAACTCATGTTCAGTCAAATAGTGGCATCAAAATACCTATCTCTTCNGTGTTAGAAATAGCAAAGTCNAGAAATATCATTTCNATAGTAGATGTNGCNCAATCNATAGGCATTGTTCCGATAGACGTCAAGCAATGGCANGCTGACTTCTTGGTTGGATCCTGCGTGAAATGGCTTTGCGGTGGCCCAGGCGCTGGATTCCTCTGGGTATCAGACGAAATAATAGATAGATGCAGGCCAATCGACGTTGGATGGTTTTCTCATGACTCCCCTTTTGAGTTCAATATTCACAACTTCAGATACGCTTCGGACGCTCTTAGATACTGGGGAGGCACTCCTACAGTTCAGCCTTTTTTGCTCGCGGCCCATTCAATCAAGCAAATGAACGAAATAGGACTAAAAGACATTTCGAACCATAATCGTTTGTTAGTTGAAAGGCTTATAAGCTCGATAGACCCTATTCATCTTGCATCTCCAGCAGCGCCTGAAAATCGAGGGGGCACCGTAGTGCTCAATTTTAAAGACTATCAACACCAAGTGGAGCAAAAACTTCTCGATGAGAAAGTGCGTTTCGACACTCGTTCAGGGGGAATCAGACTATCTCCACATATTTATAACGATGAATCTCAAATAGAAAATTTGGTAGAAATTATCTCATCATGCATCACACCGACTAAACTTTGATAGTTTTTACTGTAAAAGCCGCCACAATGAGAGGCAAAGAAAATATAATGATGACTTGATCACTCACAAGTCCCAAGTCAAGCAGAACTCCGCCAAAAAATGGCGAAATGATCGCGCCAATTCGGCCTACGCCAATTGCCCAACCCATACCGGTTGCTCGATGGGTCGGCGGATACAAATCAGGGGCGATGGTGTAAAGCCCTATCATAGCGCCAATCAGAAAGAAGCCCATAAATGATCCGCTTATTAAGAGCCCCACTAATTCCAAATCAGCAAGACCGAAAACGGCCATTGCCACGACACATAGCAATAGGTAAGCGGATGTCAGCTTAGTTACATCGAAGCGTTGCGTCAAAAGGCCCAAAATAATGGAGCCAATGATGCCGCCCGTCATTATATAAATATTCGCTGATATGCCCTGAGCGGTGCTCAATCCCGCGTCTACCAATAGCTTTGATGTCCAACTCACTACGTAATAAAAAGCAAACATTAAGCAAAAGAATCCCGTCCATATTGAATATGTCGAGCGTTTGAAAGGTTNCACCAAAATGGCTTTGAGACCATTTGACTTATCGGCATTTTCGGGAGGTCCGCNAAAATTATCTTCTGAGAGCCCCATTTTACCGCTGAGGCGTTTTATCTCGCTGGACGCCGATTCGGATTTATGGGACAACAAAAAATCAAGGGATTCGGGCAATTTCCAATAGACCANGGGCATCATGCAAGCCGATGCCACTGCACCAAACAAAAATAGGGCGCGCCAACCGAAATTTGACATCAAATAGACAGATATCAGACCCCCCAAGATTGCACCCAGCGGGAACGACGACTGGAGGACGCTTATGCAAAATCCACGCTTTGATCTATTTGAAAACTCAGATACTAAAGTGTTCAGTGTCGCCAACATCCCACCTATGCCAAGACCGGTTANAAATCTGTATAGAACNAGATGTTCNCCATNCNNNGCTTGAGAGGANGCCATCATACCCAGGGTAACCAANGCTAGACANACCAAAACCANTTTCCTGCGCCCCAAACGATCGCCCAAGGGGGCAATTGCTAGCGAACCAATAGCCATCCCGAAGAGTGCAGCCGTGAGCATGATTCCCAGAAAAGTGGGTGTNAGCTGCCACTCGTCGGCCACAGACGAGGCCGCAAACGGCATTACCATCACATCGAAGCCATCAAGCATGTTAAGAGCACAACAAATTGCAACCACCATCTTCTGAAAGCTGCCCATGGGTCGCGAATCCAATTCTTGCCGGACTTCCGAAACCGTTGAATCTACCAATTTCAAGTTTTCCCTTTGCTATTGCAGAAGTGTATTGTCTTGTTGCCGACGAACCGTTAGATTAGCGAGCGTAGCACAAATTTCATGCTAAACCGATTTTTAAAGAGAGGCTTTATATGATTGAACCCTACAATGTAGTCGGCCTAGTGCCTACTGTCTGGGGAATCCGAAACAGATCAGGAATAAAGAAAAACATCGAGCATTTGGTTTCTATCACAAACGCAGCACTTTGGTTATCCTCGCTGGACCTACCGGTGAAGCTCATTGCGCTCCCTGAAGGCGCTCTGCAGGGCTTTAACGACGAGGTAATGGATGCCAATCACGTTACTTATGCCAAAGAGTGTGCCATTGATATTCCAGGGCCCGAAACCGAGATGATTGCCGAAAAAATCGCGCGAGCACACGGCGTTTACGTAATGGCTCAAGCCAAGGCTCGTCACGAGGATATGCCTGACAGATTTTTTAATGTTGGTTTTATTTTGGATCCAACCGGTGAGGTAATACTGAAACACTACAAAGTAGCCCCTTTATACCCAGTTGAGCATTCTGTCTGTCCACATGATGTTTACGATTGGTGGGTCGAACGGTATGGCAATACCCTAGAAAGCTTCTGGCCTGTTGTGGATACTGAAATCGGTCGAATGGGCATTATGATGGCTAACGAGGGGTCATATCCAGAAAATGCACGTGCTTTAGCAATGAACGGGGCGGAAATTCTCTACCGAGCTTCGATTCCCCACCCTGCGGCTTCAAATGACTATTTTGAGATACAAACACGCGCTAGAGCTCTAGACAATAATCTATTTGTTATTGCACCCAATATGGGTACTTACTACCTAACTGAAGACGAAGAAACACCAATTGATACTTTTGGCGGCCATTCAATGATAGTAGACTATCGAGGACAAATAGTTGGCAAACAGCCATACAGCGGTGTCTCAACCAGTGTCTGTGGGCCAATAAACATCGAAGCGATGCGACATCACCGACAAAATTCTTTATGGACTAACTGGATGAAAGATCTTCGAACCGAACTATACCAGATAGTCTATAAAGATCCGATTTATCCGAAAAACTTGTATTTAGATCGAGAACCTATGAAACATGCCGAGTATGAAGAGAAAGTCCTAAAAAAACAGATCCAGCTCTTGCAGGACGCAGACATATGGAAAAAACCTTCAAGCTGATGGCCTCGGCGAGGCAAAGAATCTGTAACATTTCAAGGTGACCATTGTATGAAAAAATCTAAACTCTGGATAGGAGGCGAGCACGTTGAGCCCTCGGGCGGAGAGTATTTCGAAGATTTCAACCCTTCAGACCAAACTGTCATAGCGAACGTTGCGAAGGGTACATCCGCCGATATAGATAAAGCGGTAAGGTCGGCAAGAGAAGCATTTTATAGCTTTAGCCAAAGCCTAGCCAAGGAGCGCGAAGCAATCTTAAGTCGCGCCGCTGCGATCGTGGACCGTGATCGAGAGGAATATCTTCAGCTGCTTATAGACGAGGTTGGTTCGCCCATAATGAAAGCAGAATTTGAAGTGGAATATTGCGTGAACGCTTTCAGAGCAGCTGCTGGGGTGCCCCGTCGTCTAACCGGGCAAACGATGCCCCTCGATCGACCTGGGGCCTTTGGCATGTCCATAAGAGAGCCCGTGGGTGTAATAGCTTGCATCACTCCGTTTAATGTGCCTCTGTTAAAAAATGTTAAGCAAATCGCGATGGCCATCGCGACCGGTAATACTTCGGTCCTTCTTCCTTCCGAATTTGCTTCTCAGGTCACGGTGAAGTTCGCCGAGACACTCTCCGAGGCCGGAGCGCCTGCCGGCGTATTCAATTATGTTACTGGAGATCCTTTTGAGATAGGTGACTGTCTGACGCGTCACCGCGACATTGCCGCCATTAACTTTTGCGGTTCACCGCGGATTGGTAAACATGTAGCAGAACTTGCAGCCAAGGATTTGAAACCTATCACTCTAGAGTTGGGCGGAAAAAACCCTCTTGTCGTGCTCGATGATGCCGACCTAAATAAGGCCTTGGAGGCTGCGACCATAGGCATTTTCTTTTTCCAAGGTCAAGCATGTATGGCATCAAGTCGAATAATTTTGCAGAAAGGAATTGCATCTGAATTTGTCCGAGCCTTTAAACAAATCGCCAGCGGCATAAAGGTAGGAGATCTCTCAGATCCGGAAACAGCAATAGGACCAATTATAAGCTCTCGACAACAAGATCGGGTTAGAGCGCACATAACTGATGCCTTGTCAAAAGGAGCGAATTTGCTTCATGGTGATGCAGACTGGAGAGGGGCTTGCTGCCCACCAACAATCCTCACCGGGGTGAAAGAGGGCATGACCGTGTACAGTGAAGAGACCTTTGGTCCGGTTACCTCAATCTATGAGGCAAATAGTATTGAAGAAGCAATAACTATGGCAAACGACACAGATTACGGGCTAAGTTTTGCTGTCTTCACGCAGGATATCAATACCGCGCTAAATGTGGCCAAGAAGGCTAATGCAGGAATGGTGCATATTAATGCGATGTCTATTCAAGATGAGCCTCATGTGCCATTTGGGGGGAACGGATTAAGCGGGTTTGGGAGAGAAGGAACAGAAGCTGATCTTGACATCATGACTCGATGGAAGTGGATTACTGTCCAGCTTTAACCCCGGACCGAAACCTTTTGAAAACACAATTAATTGGAAATTAAAATATGTCCTACCCTAACAAAGTCTTACTTGAAGAAAATGAAATTCCGACTCAATGGTACAACATTACAGCTGACCTCCCTCAACCGATGCCGCCGCCACTTCACCCAAGAACGCATGAACCAGCAACCGGCGAGGACTTTGCGCCACTTTTCCCTCAAGCACTTATAGAGCACGAAATGACCACCGAGAGGTATATAGATATTCCGGGAGAGGTTCTCGATGTTTATAAACTGTGGAGACCCACTCCGCTATTTCGGGCTAGACGTTTGGAAAAAGCGCTGGATACGCCTGCAAAGATATTTTATAAATATGAGGGCGTAAGTCCAGCTGGCTCTCACAAACCTAACACTGCTGTACCCCAAGTTTTTTATAACGCCAAAGAGGGGATAACCAAATTAACAACGGAGACCGGTGCGGGCCAGTGGGGCAGTTCGCTTGCATTTGCATGCGCGCAATTTGGATTGGAGTGCGAAATTTGGCAGGTGGCAGCCTCTTACCGCAGCAAACCTTACCGGAAAACAATGATGGAGATTTGGGGAGGTAAAGTTCACCCCAGCCCCTCAGCAATCACCGATTTCGGTCGCTCACTGCTATCTGCAGACCCTGATCATCCCGGATCTCTCGGTATCGCGATATCAGAAGCCGTAAGCGAAGCGGTGGCAGATGATAAAACACGTTATGCTCTTGGTAGTGTGCTAAACCACGTACTTATGCACCAAACAATAATCGGTGAGGAAGCCATTCTTCAGATGGCAAAAGTTGGTGAAACCCCCGACGTGCTCGTGGGATGCACTGGCGGCGGATCAAACTTTGGAGGTCTTGCATTTCCCTTTATGCGAGAAAAGATGAGTGGAAAAATGAATCCAATCATTCGATGTGTAGAGCCAACCGCTTGCCCAACATTGACAAAGGGCGAATATCGTTATGATTTTGGTGACACTGCAGGAATGACGCCTCTCATGAAGATGCACACGTTGGGGCACAACTTTATTCCCGAACCAATTCATGCCGGGGGTCTCCGTTACCACGGAATGGCGCCGTTAGTATCTCATGTCTACGAACTTGGCTTGGTGGAGGCAATATCTATAGCACAAACCGAGTGCTTCTCAGCAGGCATCTTGTTTGCAAAAACTGAAGGAATCGTCCCGGCTCCGGAGCCGACTCATGCGATCGCGGCAGCGGTTAGAGAAGCTTTGGTGTGTAAAGAAACTGGTGAACAAAAAACCATCCTCACTGCTCTTTGCGGTCATGGACATCTCGATCTTGCCTCTTATGAGAAATACCTCCAAAATGAAATGTCGGACCTAGATCTGGATCAGAGCGCTATAGACCAAGCAATGCAAGGGGTGCCTGTCATTGATTCCGAGCCCTCACTGCAATGACTCCTAATCCCTGCATTGCACATTAAGATTTGTGAACTGAGGTTTTTAATCGGCACTCAAAATTTATGATTGCTTTGGGACGAACTCGAGACGCCTGTTATGCAATTTGAGGAGTTATTGGAACAAATTGTAGCCTGTAATTCAATCAGCAGCGTGAACCCATCACTTGACCAAGGAAATCGCTCAGTCATAGATTTGTTGGCAAACCGGCTGCAAGATCTGGGCTTTAGCTGCGAAATAATGGAACTGGGCCCTAACAAAGCTAACCTAATAGCTACTCGAGGGCAGGGACCCGGTGGACTCGTGCTTTCTGGTCACACAGATACAGTTCCATGCGATGATACTCTTTGGACCAGCAGTCCATTTAAGTTAACTGAGCGTGATGGCCGATTCTATGGCCTAGGCTGCTGCGATATGAAAAGTTTTTTCGCGCTGGCCTTAGAAGCACTTAAGCCTCACTTAAAACAAGATTTCAAGCAACCATTAATCATTTTAGCAACGGCTGATGAGGAGTCATCGATGAGCGGAGCGCGCGCGCTGGTNGCTGGGGGAGTTCCTGTCGCACGNCGCGCNNTAATAGGCGAACCAACAGGNATGCGACCGATATCCATGCACAAAGGTATCATGGTAGAGAAGCTGAGTATCGTTGGGAAATCTGGGCACTCCAGCAATCCAAATTTGGGTCGCAACGCTATGGAAACGATGCAGCGGGTCATGTCCTATCTCCTTGCACTTCGCGACGAAATGGTGCATCAAAAGCATGCGGGATTCGAAATCGATCACCCTACCCTGAATCTGGGCTGCATTGCAGGTGGTGACAACGCAAACAGAATCTGCTCCCACTGCTTTCTCGCTTTCGAGATTCGTCCGCTACCAGGGATGGATATAAATAAATTACAGACGGACCTCGAAAAAAAGATTTCACAACTGACATCGAGGGACAGAGTTGGATGGGATTTAGAACGAATAATCGTTCCACCCTTTTGCAGCGAAACTGGATCCGAAATGCTAGAACTCTGTGAAAAGTTAACAGGTTATCAAAGTGAGTCCGTTGCTTTTGCTACTGAGGCACCCTTTCTTCAACAGTTGGGGATGGATGTAGTAGTTGTGGGACCCGGAGATATCGAAGTAGCCCATCAGCCTGATGAATACCTCAATTTAGATCGTATTGACCCTACTATTAGCTTCTTATCTAAACTTATCCATCACTCTTGCTTATAATCGTCATATGAATATGCAAAGCTATGTAAATTTTTTTCGCCACATGTCCCCATATGTTCGCGCGCATCGCGGCAAAACCTTTGTTATTGCGTTCTCCGGCGACGCCCTTTTGGAAAGTGCAAATCACCAACTCATGTCAGATGTTGTGCTACTGCAAAGTTTGGGGGTAAGGGTCACTTTNGTTCACGGAGCGAGNCCTCAAATTGAACAACGGCTTTCGGAAGCAGGTATCGAGACTCCATTTAAAGATAGTGCACGAATAACAAATGTTTCAGCGATGGAGTATGTAAAGCAAGCAGTGGGAAGTGCTCGTCTCACAATAGAATCATGTCTTTCCATGAATCTATCTAATTCCAGCCTTCGAATCCCCTTGGCAGGTGTGGTCGGTGGAAATTTTGTTGTTGCAAAACCTAAGGGCGTGATCGATGGTGTTGACTATCTGCATACTGGGGAAATTCGACGCATTGATTCCACAGGCATTCAAAGGCAACTGGAGAATAATGCCATTGTCCTCCTATCGCCAATAGGCTTCTCTCCGACGGGGGAAATCTTTAATTTAAATTATCAAGACGTTGCAACCGAAGTCGCAATCGCATTAGATGCCGATAAGTTGATCTTTGTAAGCAAAAAGAACGGGGTGTCAATAGATGGTACCATTCAAAATAGTTTTTCCCTGAAAGCGCTAAAAGCACTTCTGTCAAGAACTAAACTGCTGTCTTTAAATGAAAGGAAACTCCTAGCGTGCGCATATAAGGCGTGTGAAAACAAAGTTGCGCGTGTTCATCTGATTGGTTACTCCGAAGATGGTGCCTTACTGTCTGAGCTTTTTACCAGAAACGGGATTGGGACTCTAGTGAGTCAGGATTATTCCGAGACAATCCGCCCGGCAACCATTGATGACGTAAGCGAGATACTTGGCCTTATCAGTCCACTTGAAAAGCAAGGCAAATTAGCCAAGCGCTCCAGGGAACTGTTGGAAACCGAAATATCCTATTTTATAGTGGCGGACCATCCTGATGGGTTTTTGCTCGGCTGCGCAGCTCTTTACCCTATGGAGATCGACAGTAGCAGAGAGTTGGCATGTGTTGTGACACATCCCGACTTTCAGGATAGGGGAATAGCGTCGCGGTTACTGGCTTTAATAGAACAACAAGCTGCCGACCAAGCTGCGTCGCACCTGTTTGTGCTTACCACCCAAGCAACCCATTGGTTTCAAGAAAAGGGTTTTATCGAAACCACTTTTGACGAGTTACCTGCGGACAGACAGCTTCTTTACAACTACCATAGGAATTCTAAGATTCTAAAGAAACTTCTTTAATCTATAGATAATCTATTGATCGCCATGCTTCTGTCATCGCAGGAGAAACCCTTGAATTGCACTTGTTTTCACTGCCCATCAAAAATTTTCGTCAATATATGCATTACCTACCTGATTCATCTCTTCGGGATTACACAGTTTTTGCGACGGATCCCCATTCGAGTGGCCAGAACTACACAAACTGAATAGAATAGTTACCATTGCGGGTTACAAGGATAATCGATTTTGCTCGTTTGAAACGATCTGGTTAGGCGTCGAGTGCTTTTGGCGTCGTCAGAGCTTCTGGCGGTGCAATCGGAGTGATAATGAAAAATTCTAAGACAGTCTTAATTGATAGAAATCCAGGGAGGAGTTCGCAAACCTATGGTATTGCCCGCGAGCTCGGCACTGATCTTGATTTAATTCACGAGCCATCGGTGGGCGTGGTCGGGAACAAGGGCGATTCCCAGTGCTACATTGGGGTAATAAACAAAGTCAGTATAATTCATGATGCCCTTCGCAATCGAGTCGGAACTGGCGCGGGACAATTGCGCATGCGTTTAGTGCAGCCCGAATTTACAGTAGCCACCTCGGACGGAATTCGCAATGGCACAAAGGAGATGCGCTACTCATTGATTGGTCGAGAAGTAGCGAATGATGCCCTAACAGAGCACTTGAGCGCATCTGGCTTGGAGGGAATTATCGCAGTCGTTGCCTGCGACAAGCCACCAGTAGGTACTTTGGCGGCCATGCTAGAGCATAATCGACCAGCAATTATAATGTCGGACGGATCTATAAGACCGGGTGTCGACTCGGTGACTGGCGAGACCATCGATCTAATCACCGCCTATCAACTGGCAGGTAGTGAAGATGAGGAATTAAAACATCGGATCGCTCGCGAGGCCTGTCCGGGTTTTGGCAGCTGTGGCGGCATGTTCACCTACAATACAATGCAAACATTTATTGGAGTGGTCGGGATGGAACCATTGCATATGATTTCCCCTGCCTCGCAAGATACCCGTCGCATTACTGAATTTCCCGATCAATTGATCGATTACTTAACTGGTTTGATCAGCAAAAATATCAGACCGCGGGACATTGTTACTCGAGATTCCTTGCGGAATGCCATTATTGTCGCCATGTCAGTTGGGGGATCGACAAATGTTCTTTTGCATGCTCCTGAGTTAGCGCGCGCGGCCGGTTATAGAGATTTCTCAAAAGAGATAATGAGCCCGGAAGAATTTAACTACTTGTCTAAAAATGCAGTTCCCGTGGTGGTAAATGCGCGACCATTTGGAACATATTCAATGGTTGATATTGACAATAAAGGTGGCATGCAGGTCATAGTAAAAGAGTTGCTTGATGCCGGCTTGCTCAACGGAAACACCTTAACCTGCACCGGTGAGACCTTAGCGAAACAGGTCGACCGTCTGGCGCCACCAAAACCCGATGGCGATGTTATCTTCAGCGCAGAAAAGCCGTTTAAGAAGACTGGAGGCCTGAGGGTATTGAGTGGCAATCTATCCCCAGATTTCAGCGCCGTCCTCAAATTAGCAGGCGTCGAGGGAGGACTGGCAAACAACGTCTTTAGAGGAAAAGCCAAGGTTTATAACGGCGAACAGGAACTGCTTCAAGAGCTCGACTCATCGAACGATGTATTTGAAAATTTTGATATGATTGTAGTCCGCTATGAAGGACCTTTTGGGGCACCGGGTATGCCCGAAATGCTTGACTCTACGTCTCGGATTACTGCGTTGTGTCGAAAGAAAAATATCGTTGTGGGACTGATGACGGACGGGCGATTCTCTGGAGGGTCGGTCGGATTGGTAATAGGGCACGTCGGCCCGGAGGCTGCAGCAGGAGGCCCCATTGGCCTCATCGAAAATGGTGATGTTATTACCGTTGACCTTAACAAAAATCAGTTGAACTGTCAGGAGTTAGCAAATAAGGCTATTTACGAACAACGTAAATTGCGATGGGATCAATTGGTCGCCGGTAATAATGGCATCCACCCCTTCGCTGGCGAGGCGGACACCCGGTTGCTGAACCGCATGCGCCGTTCAGCTGTGTCCGCGGTGCATGGCGCGGGAATGCATCCAGATAGAATAGTATGGGTGAACGATCCGCGAGACGCAAAAAGGTCGGACTTTGAGCCGCATAATAAATATAGGTAACTTTTAATTAGTGGGGCAGATTGGAATGAGTATAGGGGAATCAAGAAAAGTCTGTCTTGGTCAACTTATATCCCGTTGCGAAATAACAAAATTTGTGAACTTTAGCTTATCTAAAAGTCGAGCTTTCAGGAAGCCCCGAGTCTGGCAGATTTAAAACATCTTGGAATGGCTTGAAGCAAAGCCGAGGCTAAACCGTGGCGATCCATTTTGAACAATCTCAGGCTTTTCCACAACCGCGAATTTTAAGCCCCACGTCGCGTAGTCTCTGTAAACGATTACCCTCGGTTTCGGCATACTTAATCCACTGACGAGGATATTTCTTAGCCTTTTTGTCTTTCGCCTTTTTTAACGATTTGTTAAATGCAGAAATAGCATCATCGAAGCAGTTGAGATTGATAAGGGCGTTACCCATTACCAAGAAATTTGAATCCGGCCGCTTTACACCGCCTTTCTTATCAGCTTTCTTGGCTGCTTTATAGGCCTCTTTGTCACGACCTAAATCCAAATAAATGCCAGCCAATCGAGCATTTAAATTACCGTTGTCGGCTTTTTTTGCTGCTGACTCCAAAACTTTGACCGCATTATTAAGGTTACGAGACTGGTACCAAGCGGTCCCTAAAATCTCAAGATTTTTGAATGATTCCTCTACAATCTTATCATTCATGCCTTGATCAATAATCTTAGCTGCTCGATATGGTACCCCAGCTCCGAGATACATGTAGGCCATGCTCATGACCTCACTCTCTTTATCTAACTCCCCATTCATGTAAACCATTTCGGTGGCGACGAGCCTGTCCATTTCTCTTTCTTTCTCGCCATACATACCACCTAGTTGCTGCCAGTAGGTCCATTTAGGATAATGTTTGACGAGTTTTTCTAAGATATTGATAACTGTCCCGTAGTCATTTTTCTCGTAGTAAAGAACCCTCTGCAAGCCCCAATACCGCTCCTTAGGAAGAATGCCCTTTGCTTCTACGTGCCTTATGGCTGTTTCTACCATCGCGAGGGATTCGTTCTTTCTCTCCAATTGATAATATATCTGAGCTAGAAAATATCGCTGATCGGCGCCGATAATAACGGCTTCTCTCATCCAGTCCTCGAGGTACTTTGCAGCACTCACATAGTCTTCTTCTGCGGCATACAATTGTCCTAACGTATAGAGAGTATCCAACCGCACTTCCGGAGGGGTTCCCACACCATCAACCACTTTTACATAGGACTTGATGGCATTAGGAAAATCATCCAGTGCAAAGTAGATATAGCCGGAGAATTTCCAGATTTGTGTCTGCTCGTAGTCGCTCTTACAGGTCTTGCTGCTTGCCTCGATATCTTTCAAAGCTCGCAAAGATTCGGCCCAAAGTTCCTCTTCCAGCGTGACCTGAATCTTCTCCAAAGCCTTGCCACATTTAGCTCCAACTGACTGGCGCTGGCGCGTTTTGGCGTTCTTATACTTCTTCTCTTTCTTTTCCTCAGCCGCCTGGACGGAACTTCCGTATTCAGCCTCGGGAACAAGCGTGGACAGCACAATAGGAAACAGCATTGCAGAAAATAGCACTGAAATTCTAATGAAGTTTCTGACAATCATAAGGACTCCTATTTTTGCATCTGGAATGTAAACTTGTATAACACACCCGGAACTTCCTGAGGAACTCCGTCTATCACGCGGGGGTTATACTTAAGTTTATTTGCAGCCTTCAGAGCGGCACGCCCAAACCCCCATCCCTCCGGATCTTCTTCTATCATGACTGGATCTCTCACGCCTCCTGTAGTGGTGATAATGACTTCCACCACGGCATAACCTTCTTTGCCACGTGTCTGAGCTCGACGCGGATATTGAGGCTGCGGAACGTAGACCGGGATGTAATCTGTATCCCGAGCAAAAGTGCCTGTGGACAGGCTTATTTTACTACCCATCGGCGCAGCGGCCATGCTTACCGCATTATCAGGCATCTCAAATTCAATATTATCCTCTGGTATCTCGGGCGGAGGCTCTGGATCATCGGGTTTCTCGATCTCTGCAGTCTTTACATTGGTGGTCATCTCGCGCTCGACATGCAGAAAGTCGGCTATCTTGATTGCTTGTTTGGAATCCAATTCCGTATTCCCGGAATCAATCAGCTTGAACATGACAACAATTAGAGCAAATGTGACAATGAATCCAAGTGCTAATGATGTTCCAAAACGTAATATTGCCATAACAAAAGCTCAGTCGTTCTCTACAGAAATCGCGACCGGTGAAATACCAATCTCGCGCGCCACATCAGCCACCCTCGCCAACGATTCTATATCCGCCTCATTGTCAGCCTGGATAACCATACCCCCCTTAGGATTATCATTAAACATGCGGGTGAGATTGAGCTTAAGACCCGAACCCTCAACACGTTTCTTATCTATCCAATATTCATTATTACCGCTTACAGCAACCAATATCCCAACCTTCTTATAAGGGTCAGAGGTCTTAGTATCAACTTTTGTAATATCAACACCAGGCAACTTGATAAAGGTTGCAGTGACAATGAAAAATATCAGCATTATGAATACGACATCCAGCATTGGAGTTAAGTCAATAGCTTGGCCTTGGTCTTCCGAGGTTCTCGTTCTAATTCGCATTACTATATCTCCCACTCTGTGAGTGGTTACTTAACACCCATCATTGTTCCATATTCAGACTGTTCTCTAAAACGCCTTTTTTTCGCTCTGCATTTTTTTCGACAATTGTAAGTCCGAACACTCCAGATAGCGCTGCAACCATCCCCGACATGGTAGGAATAGTGGCCTTTGAAACGCCGCCGGCCATAGCTTTGGCGTCTCCACCACCTGTGTAAGCCATGACATCAAAAACTACAATCATTCCGGTTACAGTTCCTAATAACCCAAACAAGGGAGCCAGAGCCACAAGTGTTTTTATCATCATGACATTTTGGTCAATCTTTAAACCCACCTCCGAGATTAATTTTTCTCGTACTTGTCGGGCCCGCTTTGAAGCTCTATCGGACCGGTTTTGCCATGAAGACTTGGCCAACCCAATATCAGACGAAACCGTACCACGCAGATACCAGATACGCTCGAAAATTAAAGTCCACATGACAAAGAGCAGCACGGCTATGGCCCAAAGCACCTGCCCTCCTGAGTCCATGAATTTATCCATGTCCGCAAAAAGATCGCTGACAAACATATCAACTTCCCTCGACAGACTCAGCCACGATTCCTGCACTCTGCTCCTCTAAAACATGCAGGATTCGCTGTGCCCTCCCATTCACAAGCGTATGCAAGAGCACGGTGGGAATTGCCACGCACAGACCAAGTACAGTGGTCACCAAGGCTTGCGAGATCCCTCCGGCCATTGCTTTAGGATCACCAGCCCCAAATAGAGTAATCATTTGGAATGTCAGAATCATTCCTGTAACGGTTCCCAGCAATCCCATCAAAGGCGCAACCATAGCAATGATTTTTAATAGATTGAGCCCGGACTCTATGGCTGGACGTTCTTTCAACACTGCTTCATGCAACTTTAACTCCAACGATTCTGGGTCCAAGTTGGGATTTTCAGATGCTACCTGGAGAACCCGCCCAAGAGGATTATTCGTGTTTGGTTCCCTAGTCTTCAGTTGGGAGCTAACACTCGAGGACATTGCAAAGAGCACCGCAAAACGCCATAGCGCAAGAAGGATAGCCACTACAAACACGCCGGTGATTACATATCCCACAATACCGCCGAAATGCCATCGCTCTACCAAAGAAGGCGTATTTATAAGCGCTCTTAAGAGCCCCCCTCCAAATGGGCCCGATGGGTCTAAACCCACCTTTGTGAAACCTGAGCTAGCAGACTGGAGATTGGAAGCACTAGCCTGATGCTTTGAATCTGGCTGGCGAGGAAGCACTGAGACTGCTCCGGAGTCGGGATTAAATTCTAAATAATCACCTCCTGCCAAGAGATTGTATGTGCCCACACGAACAACCTCCATATCCCTTTGCTTACCATTAGTCATAGTGACTTGCCTAGAAAACTTCACAACCCGACTGCTCTCGATCATCTCACGTTGTTGCTCAAACCAAAGCTTCTCGATATCCTCAATGGAAGGCAATCGCGTATCGCTGCTCATTTTTTCGATCAACTCATCAAGAAACTCTGTCCGTCCGGGTATCTGAGCGCTCACGACCGACTGATTAAGATTAGCGCGAATGTCTCCCGCAGCACCCGTTAGGTGTCCAAAAAGTTCTTTGAGCGAGCCAAGTCTTTTGTCCAATTGGGTCCTCAAGGCGATGATTTTTTGCTCATTATCGCGGATGTTTTGCTCAAGTCTATCGGATCGCCGCTCTTCACTGGTTCGGGTATCCTGAGCTTTTTTCAACAATCGCGCCTGAGCTGATTTGTCTGAATTAAATTCAGTTTCACGTTCTTTATATTCCTTTGTTTCAGTTGCCTGAGATTTTTCAATCATCTGAAGAAGTTCATCCAAGGATTTGGCATCCTCAGCAACCGACGAGACGCTGATCATTGCGACCATCACTGTTAAAGCACATATTGAAAAGAATTTTGTTTTCATTTTGCAATCTCCGGTGTTGTTATCGGCATCTCGATAACATCTTGAGCTTTGATCTTCTGAGCGATTTGAATTGCTTCATCTATCGGACGACGATAATCTGCGCCCAATGTTTCCCAAGACCCCGAATTCTTGTTCCATGCACCGGTTTGCGCCTTATCCTTCGTCTGGTAAGCCAAAACAACACGGCCAACTCTGAGGACATCAACCTCTATCTCCGAACCATTAGCGTTTATATCAATCATATCCCGGTAGGTTTCGATCGATTGGCTATATTCGGACTCTATGTCATATACCTCAAGAATTTGACGAAATTTTTCGGCCGAAGAAAACCTGGCGCTGTCCACGTTAGTGGACAAGTCATCAACGGCACTCAACCGCTGCTCTTGCTTAAAAGGAAGGTCGAGGCTTATAAAGTCCTCCAGAGCGTCGATCATATTCAACATCAGAGGCGTCACTCCACGTTCTATAACGGTCGCGTTTGCTATTGATGTCTCAAGCTCCAACATCATCTGATTCTGGCTTGCCACTTGGCGTTCCAATTGCGCGTTGTATACACGCAACGATTCAATCTGTTTGTTGACTTGCTTGAATTCCTGCAACAAACCATCAGTTTGATCGGCTATCCGATCGATCTTAAGTTGCGCCGCAGCACCAGCTTCAACTTTTACTGCTCCTGCCCTGAGCAAGTCCTCCACCTCGGCCGCTTGCAAAGATGCGGTTCCAAGCGTAATACCAAATATGACAGCACATGTCATAGCTTTTAACGATTGCATTTTCATAGTTCCCTCAATTTGGGCTTATAATGTAATTTTTTCTCAAGCCACCTGCGCAATTGGCAAGGTAGTCCAGAATTGGTTTTACTTCTTCCACACGCCTTTGTCTAAAGATTAAATTTAGCCCATAAATCCATATGGCGGGCCCAATTGTATGCGATTGCGCACAGAAACGTAAGACCCCCCGATCATCTCCTTTCTAGAATGATAAAGTTGTAAGAAACATCAGTTTGAGATTTACCTTGACGCCTATGTTTTTCCACCCACTGCGCCTTGTCAAAATCAGGGAAAAAAGTGTCAGCTGCTATCTCTGCCTCAACTTCAGTCAGATATAATCTCGAAACAATTGGTAACGCGGCTCGGTATATCATTTCACCGCCGATCACCATCAACTCGCTGCCATCGTTTTGGTGACATACTCTTTTAGCCAATGAAACAGCCATTTCGAAAGAATTTGCAACGAGCACAGTATTTGAGGACCATTTAGTATTTCGTGTGACGACAATATTTGTTCGCCCGGGAAGAGCCCGCCCAATTGAATCAAAAGTCTTCCTTCCCATGATGAGAGGTTTGCCCATCGTAATGCTTTTAAAATTTCGCAAGTCCTCCGGCAAATGCCATGGCAGCTGGTTGCCACGACCAATTCCGAGATTACGGCTCATCGCCACAACTATTGATATAGTAATCAAACTGCAACCGGCGCTGCGATAGCGGCATGAGGGCGATAGCCTAGAAGTTCAATATCATCAAAGACAAACTCAAAAATATTGTCAACCCGACGATTAATTCGCAACCTAGGCAATTTGACAGGCTCTCGGGCCAGCAGTTCATCTGCCTGTCGGAGGTGATTTATGTATAGATGTGCATCTCCAAACGTGTGTATAAACTCGCCGAGTTGTAGGCCACAAACGTGAGCAATCATTTCGGTAAGGAGAGCATAGGAAGCAATATTAAATGGAACGCCCAAAAAGACGTCAGCGCTGCGCTGATACAATTGGCAAGATAATTTATTGTCAATAACATAAAATTGGAAAATAGTATGGCATGGAGGTAATCCCGCTTTTACCATAACTGGAATATCTTTCGGGTTCCATGCGGATACGACATGACGACGAGAATCGGGGTTGGTTTTTAAATTATCGATTATTATTGCTAGCTGGTCGACACCCTCGAACTGTCGCCATTGTTTGCCATAGACTGGACCTAGGCATCCAAATTTTTCTGCGAAAGCTTGATCATCGGCGATTTTAGATGCGAAATCAGACATCAACGCCTTTCTCTCCGAGGAACCAGATGGGAAATCTAGTTGCATGGCATTTTCTCGCAACCAATTCTCAAACGGCCAATCGTTCCATATGCTTACACCATTTTTCACGAGATATCTGATATTTGTATCCCCTCTTATGAACCAAAGTAACTCATGCACAATGGATTTAAAGTGGACACTCTTTGTTGTTACCAAAGGGAATCCTTGATTTAAATCGAACCGCATCTGGTACCCAAAGATGCTCAACGTACCAGTTCCAGTGCGATCATCTTTTCTCACACCTTCATCCAATATGTAACGGATGAGTTTTTGATATTGCTTCACTGTCTTTTGCCGCCTTGTGCAGAATCTTTGTGTCCCAGCCCTGTGGCTGTTCGCATCAACCAAAATCCAGCAATAATCATGGGCACAGATAGCCATTGGCCTTGTGTCATCCAATTAAACAACTCGAATAGGGCTTCCACGTCTTGGAACTGAACGTCAGGTTGGCGCACAAATTCGATCAGAAAGCGAACAAAACCATAGAGAAGTAAAAACAGACCAGAGACCTCTCCTTTCAAACGAGGCTTGCTAGCAAACCAGCTTAAGATTAAAAATAATAAAAGCCCTTCGCCGAGAGCCTCATAAAGCTGTGAGGGATGTCTGGGAGTCCCGGTTGGATCAGCCGGGAATATCATCGCCCAAGGAACATCTGTGGCGCGTCCCCAAAGCTCTTGGTTAACAAAATTTGCTAGCCTACCATAAAGAAGTCCCGTCGGAACCAACGGCACAATAAAATCAGACAAAACCAAAAATGGAATGCGAAATTTTCTTGCAACCAAAGCGGTTGAAATAACGACCCCAATCAATCCGCCATGAAAAGACATCCCTCCTTCCCACA
>NZJL01000071.1 GCA_002692165.1 Porticoccaceae bacterium | reverse complement strand
TTTACGCCCACCGAGAAAGCTGTTATTGGTATAATGATTAATGTGCTTTTTGGCTCTCTTCAAGAGGCATGGGCACCTGTAATGCCTATTAAGTGCGAGCACGTAAGCTCTGAGATTAATCCAGCATTCGCCCAAATTGCAGATGGAAACGATCTGGTGGTGGTCAGTCGCTTTTCTGCCGAGCTCAGCCATGAAAATACCGGCAACATTGACTTGGTTTATCCTTATAATTCACTCAAACCTCTCAGGGAGGCGCTGGGGAGCCGTGTTCAGACCGGAGATGATTTCTCAGATGATAACACCTGGAGAAATGAACTAGATGCTGCAGCGGCAGATGCAGAGGTGCCTATTAGGGTGGTTCTGGCAGAAACAGAACTATCGCTGCGCGAGTTTAAGGCGATGCAGGAGGGGGATGTCCTGTATCTGAAGATGGAAGAGTACGCTCGGATGATGGTGGATGATATTCCAGTTCTTGCCGCGGATATTGGAAGCAGCGGTCCAAATATGGCGGCAAAAGTTGTCAAAGCAATTGAGCCGGAGACATAGGCCCCGAATTTAAAAGCGAGAGAAGAACTATGGCAGATGCAAACGAAGAACAAACAGAAGGTAATGGCAACGGAGAAGCTAGCGCACTCGACATTAGTCAGAGCGAGATTAATTCTGATGTTTTGCAGAATATTCCCGTTACAATTTCCGTCGAAGTAGGTCGTACATCGCTAAAGATTCGTGATCTAATGCGTTTAACACAGGGCAGTGTCGTTGAGCTCGACCGGCTTGCGGGAGAGCCTTTAGATCTGCTGGTTAATAACACCTTGGTTGCTCAAGGGGAAGTAGTATTGGTTAACGACCGTTACGGTGTCCGCTTGACAAGTGTTATTCCGACTGTAGATCGCGTTAAAAACCTCTGATTTATCAGCGCTATGGCTCCAGAGGTTGGAATTGGCGACTGGCTGTCGATGATGGCCTCTCTCTTTTTGGTTATCTGCCTTCTTCTCGCAACCCTTTATTTGATAAAGCAAATGTCCCCCGGCGTTCGAGGTGGGTCTGGCAAGCGGTTGCGCGTGAGCGAGGTGCAGCACATTGGTGCCAGACAAAAACTTCTTTTGATTCAGCTAAACGGTGATGAGATACTAATCGGCCAGACGCCACAAAGTATGACACTATTGGGGACGTGGAATATCGCAGAGATAGCTGATCTTCGNGACAAAGTTAGTGTCGTTGAGGGTGACGAAAATTCCAGTAAGGCGGTGAGTCCCGAACCCTCTAATTTTCAATCGTTCATTGATCAACTCCTTAATCGACGAAAGGGAAAGCAGTGATGTCATTTAAGGTATTGAAAATGTCATTTCTAGCCCTGTTAGTGCTCGCTTCTCCCTCGGCATGGGCTCAAAGTGGTTTGCCTATTATCAATATGATTGATGACGGAAGTGGCAGCACGCAATATAGCTTGACGCTTCAGTTACTCGCGCTCATGACAGTGCTTACCCTTTTGCCTTCATTGCTTTTGATGATGACTTCATTTGTAAGAATAATCATCGTTATGTCACTTTTAAGGCAGGCTTTGGGGACGGCCCAGACGCCGCCTAATCAGGTTTTGCTTGGTTTGGCATTGTTCTTGACGATTTTCATTATGATGCCGGTTTTTTCGGCGGTGTATGATGAAGCGATAACCCCGTATTTCAATGAAGATATTGGATTTGAGGAGGCGGTGGAGGTGGCTNGGGGGCCCTTTAGAACGTTTATGCTGAACCAGACGCGCGAGAGTGATATAGCCCTATTTGTGGAGATAGCAGGTAACACCGAGGTTGTTGAACCAGCAGACGTCCCATTTAGCACGCTCGTCCCAGCTTTCATCACATCTGAGCTGAAAAGTGCTTTTTCTATAGGTTTCCTTATTTATATTCCCTTCGTAGTTATTGATTTGGTAGTCGCTAGCGTGCTGATGTCGATGGGTATGATGATGCTGTCGCCCATGATGATTTCGATGCCATTCAAGCTAATGCTATTTGTGTTAGTTGACGGTTGGACATTGATAATGGGATCGTTAACTTCAAGTTTTGCTGTATTGTAGAGGAGGTTATTGTGGATGCATCCATGGTGATAGATCTGGGGCGAGAATCGCTTTGGGTGGCTGTGCTGGTAGCTGCACCTCTTCTNGGTACGGCTTTNGCAGTTGGTTTGTTGGTAGGGATTCTNCAGGCGGCCACATCGATACAAGAGATGACCCTCAGTTTTATTCCAAAGCTGGCAGTAATGGTTCTAGCGCTGGTTCTTTTTGGCAGCTGGCAAATCTCTGTGATGGTTGATTTTTTTCAGCGTATTTTCGAGCGAATTCCCACACTCTTTGTCTAATGGACCTTTTAGCCGCTGAAATAATCGACGGATTCTATACCCTTCTGCCACCTATGACGCGGATTTCTGCATTTCTGTTGGCTGCACCCTTATTTAGTATTCAGGCAGTAACTGTGAGAATCCGAGTTTTGGTAGCTTTGGCGCTCACTATAATGATTCACCCACTGATCGAGTGGCCGGTGATCGATCCAATTTCCGCTTTTGGCCTAAAAGAAATAATATCGCAAATTTTTATCGGTGTCTTGATGGGTCTGATCCTTCAGGTGGTTCAATCAGCCTTGGTGGTAGGGGGGCAGTCAATCTCAGCGTCGATGGGTTTGAGCATGGCTAATATGGTTGACCCTAATATGGGGAATGTGCCCGTTATTGCGCAGTTTCTGCTGATTTGCTCTACACTAATCTTTCTAGGATTTGGGGGTCATGTCCTTGTCATAACGGCGTTACTGGAAAGTTTTGTTACTCTCCCAATTGGTGCGGTATTAGACATGGAGTCTTTGATGGTTTTGTTAATTGATTGGAGCAAATGGCTTTTCTTGGGCGCATTACTAGTCNCCATCCTCTCGNTTATGGTTTCTCTTTTGTTTATAAACTTGGGAATAGGTGTGATCACGCGAGCCGCACCTGCTCTGAATATATTTGCAGTCGGCTTTCCAGCAATGATTATGGCAGGCATGTTGATTGTCGCAATGTCGATGCCGAGCATAGGATATCAAATCCAAGCATTANGGCAGCGAGCATTTGACACCATCGGTACAATGGTGGGGATAGTTTAGTGGCTGAAGAAAGTGCGCAAGAAAAAACCGAAGAACCGACGGCGAAACGTTTGGAGAAAGCGCGAGAGGATGGTCAAGTGGCTCGATCTCAAGAATTGGGTGTCGCTACAATGATGATTGGTTCGGCCGTTTTCATGTACGTTTTCGGGGCGTTTTTAATGAGCGCAATAGTTGACGCATTTGCCTCTAGTTTCGTATTCGATCGTCGCACTGTTTTTAGCGCGGATTTGCTGCCGGTTGCTTTCGGTGATCGCGCACTTATATCGATGCTGATCTTAGTNCCCTTCTTTGGATTGACAGCTGTTATTGCCGCAGGATCTGGCGGAATAATAGGCGGTTNTATTTTNTCTCTCAAGTCACTCGTCCCTAAGGCTAACAAGCTTAATCCGTTGACCGGCTTGAAGCGAATGTTTGGTCTACAGGCTTTGGTCGGTCTTACAAAGGCGCTACTTAAATTTCTATTAGTTGGCGGAGTGCTTTATCTAGTAGTAAGCCAGCGATTCGATAGCATCATTTATCTTGGAATGATGGACCTAAAACCTGCTCTGGCTGAGGCAGGGGCGCTAATAGCTTTTGGGACAGTGCTTGTGACTCTAACTTTACTAATTCCTGCCGCCATCGATGTGCCCTATCAAATCTTCGAATTCAACAAAAAAATGAAGATGACCAAGCAAGAGATCAAGGATGAGATGAAAGACACAGAGGGTCGGCCTGAAGTCAAGGCGCAAATCAGAAAGAAACAGCGTGAGATGGCAATGGGCTCAATGATTCAGGCAGTCGCAGATGCTGATGTGGTGATTGTAAACCCGGAACACTTTGCGGTGGCATTAACTTATGATCCTGCTTCTGATGAGGCGCCGGTGGTTGTAGCCAAGGGGGCAGACTTCTTGTCCCAAACTATTCGTGACAAGGCGAAAGAATCTGGAGTACCTCTATTTGCCTCACCTTCGCTAGCGCGAGCCATTTATTTTACTACGGAAATTAAGCAATCCGTCCCAGAAGCTCTATACTATGCGGTGGCTCAGGTTATAGCTTATGTGTTTGGCCTGAACAGCCTTAATCGCGGAGCGACCGGGTCTCGAAAGCCATCACCAGAGGTACCCAAGGAAATGCGGTTCGACGGGAATGGTAGATTAGAGGAATAACCATGCGAGGGAGAAAACCGTAAATGCAAGATGAAGATGGATTAGAGGTTCCTGATTTTCAAGACTGCTTTGATGGGGCGGATATTTTTTTTCGATTTAAGGACAAAGAGCGATTTCGGTTGTCGCTCGAAGCTATTAAGCATGGTGACCGAGGCCTTGCCTTGATAGGTGCAAATGAAGCTGTCTTGGACCACTATTCCCGTATGCTGGTAGCAAGGCTTAGGGATCTTGAAGGTTTTAGTCTGGAGGTTTTTCTGCCCAATGATACAGATAGCCTCTTAAACCGTTTTAATCAAATACTAGCAAAAATGACGATGGAGCAAGCGCGAAAGCCTGCTGAACCCTCAGCGTCTGTCCATCTATTGGTTGTAAACGACGCTCGATCAGTTAAGCAAGAGCAATGGAATCTGTTAGCCAGACTTATTTCGGATTTTCCCGGAACAAATGCACGCCTCATTTTATGCATAGACAAAACTGGTTGGCCCGGGTATGAAAAGTTGCTACCGATGTTTGGGCGCCAACTTTATCGTTGGGTTGTGGACACCCCTTCGGTAGATGAAGCCATTCAACTCACTTATGCCGCTCAAGAGTATGGTTATGAACGGGATACTGACCTGCTTCTTGAGCAAGTGGGATTGGGTGATGTTGTTGCCCCAGATAATTCAGAAATAATGCCTGGTGACATCGATATTTTGAGCGAAGACACTCTGATGCAAGACATAGGAGGCGGATTGGTATTTTCTGAGGATGAAGATGAGAGCGACCAAGATTCTTTCATATCTGCGGCGCATGACAGGCGGAGATCTCAGTCGGGCAACGACGAGACGCCTAAGCTGCGAGATATGGGAGTCACTGCAGCTATAGCTGTGCTAAGTGTTTTGCTAGTATGTTTTATATTTTATCGCCTATATCCTTCAGAGTTTTTCAGTTATAAAGAATTAGTTGTGTCAGCAATCGAGGAGGTTGGACGCACTGATGAGGTTACTGAATTTCTCTCTGATCAATCCCCCATGTCGGAACTTGAAATGGGAGAAAATCAAGTCAAAAGCGAGGATTGGCAAGAATCCCCGATGAACAGTCCGTCGGATGAAGTCATTGGATTACAACAACAACTGGAACAGGCCCAACCCGATTTTGCAAATGTGGAAGAAGAGCTGGCCCAAGTATCCAATGAGCTTTCTGGTGTTGACTCCATGGTTGAAGATCTGGACGAGGCTGAAACCGCCGAGATACAAGAAAATATATCTGCTGACGTTCTTACTTCTGATGAGCGCGAGGCAACATTGATGTTGAGCGATGGGCAGATAACGGAAATGATTCAGAATATAGAGCGGGATCAGCGGTCTGAGACCGAGCAAGGAAATTCGCCGTCGGTAGACCAAAGTTATGTTGAACCCGCAAGGCAGCAAATTGAAGCGGTTGAACAAGTCCGCTCTTTAGAGGAAATGGCACCGTTAGAGGAAGTGGAACTGATTGGGATGATAGAGGCGCCGAGACGGTCAGAAGATCCGATAGGTGCAACACAACAAATGCCGATGATTCGTCCGGTTGAAGATCCTAAGAATCCTGTCGAAAATAACATAGAAGCTCTTTTTGGGAATGGAATTACGGAAGCGGTTGAAAGTGTAGAGGGCTCGCGTTCCGGTGATTTTTTTGTACAATACATAGTTTTTACATCAGAAGCGCAAGCAACGGAGTTTATAGACGAATCTTTTGGCCTAGCGGGAGCGTTGGTAGTGCCAATTTTTCTGCGCGGAAATTCTGCGTTTGCAGTGGTAGCTGGGCCCTTCTCGTCTCTGGCAGGTGCCCGACGCTTCGCTGCGAGTGAGCAGCTTCCGCGGGACTATTGGTTTAGAAGTTCAAGCCAACTGAAGGCAGCGTTAAGAGTGAATACGGATTAAAAACGGGGCATAAATACCGTTCTTGGTAAGGAGGCGACAAACTTGGCTTTTGGAGATGATGATCTATTTCCCATGGGAGGTGGCCTGAGGCCTATAGGTATTAAGGATGTGAAAGCATCAAAAAAACCGCCCGACGACGACTTCGTGCCCTTAAAAGGCAGCGATTTGCCTGTGGTGGATGATGCAACTCAGCCGGCAGTAACTCAGTTAGTAACGCAGCGCTCGCAAAAACAAGCGGAATCAGAGAGCAAACAGTTTAATGACTTGCTAGAGAAACGTTTAGCTAAAGTTAAGGCAGCCACTGTCGATATTTCTAATCAGTTAGATGAAATTGAACCTCATTTTACGACAACCCCTGTGGATGAAGATGAATGACCATGGCCGACGAAGAAGAAAATAAGGTAGACTCTGAGGACGAAGAGGTCACCGAAGTTGAGGGAGCCGAGGATATTGGTGAAGACAATGAGGGTGAAACTGAGGAGGTGGATTCTCCTGATGCCATAGAAAGCGATGATGCGCAGTCCTTTGATAAATACCAAGAAGACCTTGCCGACGTTTTAGGCTATGCCAAACAGATTTCGGGGCGTCTAGAAGTCTTAGTGCCCAGTCTGCTTGATACGGCGGACGCAACCAATAGCGCGGCAGACGTGAGTAGACGTGCTTCGCTAACGTTGGAAAAGGGCCTTAACCAGGTACAAAAGCGCGTACAAGAGCTGGACGAAGCGAGCGCAAAGAGTAATCAGCTGTCTGGATATATCTTGATAGGCGCGGTGACAATACTTGTGCTTAGTGTGGGTGTCTTTGGTTTCATGGCTCAACAATTGTCCTCAAAAACAACTCAAATCGACGCAATGTTGGTGGCTCTTAGTAAGCGCGTAGTTAACATGAATAGCGCATTGAGTCTTTTCGACGAAATTAACTCTACAATGAATAATTTAGCGATTGAGCAGGCGAGCTTTTCAGATGCTCAAATGTCTCTCATTGAGTCGGTTAAGAACGCGGAGCGTCTGGCTGGAGCAATAAAGAGTGATGTCCCAGAGGCTGCGGCAAGGCGCGTGGCCACTGAAACCGCCAAAGTAGTCAAGGACATCAAAAATTTGCGTAATGACGTTGGTCGAGTGAATAAATCAGTGTCTGATCTCAACAAAAGAGTCACAACGCAAGCCAACAGCCTAAAGACTATGCAGGGTCAGGTAGGTAATATTAAAGCGTTAAATGCTGACGTTCAGTCGCTTATAACGCTGGAGAGAGCGAAGTATTTAGACGTGCTTCGAAGACAAGTTGCACTTGAAGAGTCTAGGGAATTGGGTGAAGAGCCAGACGAAGAAGATGTCCCATCAGTCGTGTCATACCCACCTATTCCAACTCAATAGTTTTTTAATTTTAACGGCTATATTTTGAACCTCCCCAGCTAATAAGCTGGTCACAGTCATCCGAGGTCTCGACCCAGATTTTTCTCTAACGTTGCTGTCTGCTCATCAAAATTCATGCCATCCTCCGCATCGACATCAACGTTATCCATTTGCTCACTTAAATCTTCTTGATCAGCCGGTTTAACGCTTGCAGGAGGCACAAGCCTCGCTGACATTGATCCCGAATGCTCTACGTTAATCTTATTAAATAAAGTTTCACTGGTGCGATCAATTGCATCGATGATCGCCAGACGTTGCTCTGAATCTGCGGCGACTATTTCGTACCCGGACTCATATAAGACGGAGGCATATTGATTTGGCATAAATGCGTTCATAGTTTCTCTAAGTGTTGAAATTACCATTGGGCTCTCAGGCTGCTCTTTTAGCTTTGCGGCCTTCTTGTCTTCCATGCCTCTGTTAAAAAGGGTTTCAATATGTTTATAAAGAATATGCTCATACTTGGGTTGCCAAGGTTGGGCATCGTCTTTAGCATAACCAGGTGGCGGGTCGCCGGACAAGAGATCCCAAAGATCCACCCCTTGCAAGCCCAGCCATGGTTCTTTTTCTCTCACCTGAGCAAGTGATCCCTTGGGCGGAGGACCATTGATGGCGATGTCCTCTATTTTTTCCACGCGACTGATCAAATATATCATTATTATTACGACAGCCGCGCATCCAGCAACAACCAAAAGAAGAAGTAATTTTTCCATTTTTGACCTCGCTATAGATAGCCTTAACGAATTAGTTATCCCGTTTCGAACCGGGAAGCTTTGACGAGTCTGTCGCCTCTGGCTCGCTATGGATCGCTCTTTGTTCGATTTCACTGACCCTCGTAATTAGATAAATGAAAAGAATCAAAACTGCGGCAAAAGCCATTACGACCAGAAGAAGTAGCAACTTTTCCATTTATAGCCTCGCTGCAAGTAATTACTTAAGAAAAATTTATCCGTCACCTGAGCTCTCATTACCAGATTCTTCAGCTGAACTTTCATCTCCCACTGCTGCGGCCAACTCGTCGCGGAGAAATTGAAGTGAAACGATTGGTTTTTCAAGATCCAGATCGAAGCTAACTCGATTCGCTACATCTTGAGTCAACTCTATGGCACGAAAAGCATCAATTTCCATCGTTTGATATTGCCCCCCTAATTTAAATACCTCTTCGGAAAATTCTAGGGGTACAAAAGTATACATCAAACCCTGTGGTCCTTTTGCTGTCTGAAACATGTTTGGCTTGGGAAAGGGCGGTCTTTCTTCACCCGCAGCCTCCGCATGAACACACACTTCCTGATATCGTCCGATTTTGGTGGCGCCTTCAACAAAAACCTTATCCAAATGGGTTCGGCTTCGGAACCCTATGCGTCTTCTGAAGGCCATCTCCTCTCGAGTGTCACCTTTTAGAGCAGCAGCCTCGTTATATGCTTTTTTTGCAGCTATGAGTGCTTTTTTCTTTGCATTATCTTTGAATAACATTTTTACAGCTCTGTTATATCCAAATGTTTTCTAAGCTTACCCACGCAAGATGACAGAATCTGGCTGACTCTAGATTCGCTTACTTCGAGCACTGCACCAATTTCTTTGAGATTCATTTCCTCAGAGTAGTATAAAGAGATTACNGTGCGNTCCCTTTCGGGTAANATCTTAATNGCNTCAACGAGCGATTGCAGAAATTCCTCCNTTGCNACTTGTGCTTCCGGCTCACTGGNATTCGATGCAGTTTGTTCTGTTGTTTCGGGAAGCTGTGACTCAAGNGAAACCGTTTGAAAACGATGGGCGTGATTGCGCTCACGCTGAAACTCGTCTAAATCTTTACCCANAAAGGCAGCTAATTCGGCTTGAGAGGGTTCTCGCCCCAATTCACCTGCCAAGGCCGAGGACGCTTCGTTATGATCGCGCAGGTTTACGATGGCAGATCGAGGAAGGTAAGACATTTTGCGAACTTGATCTAAAATTGCTCCCCTGATTCGATTTTTAGCAAATACTTCAAACTCTACGCCCTTCTCGTCGTTGAAGGATTTGTTAGCTTCTATAAGCCCGATCATACCAACCTGAATTAATTCATCGAGCTCCATGAAATTCGGTAGGCGCCCTTTTAAATGAATAGCGACTCGTTTAACTAAGCCGACATGGGCCATCAGCCCCGCATCCGGCGCGACAGTTTCCTGGATATCTTGGTAAGATTTTATATTAGCCATAGGAAGAGCCAAGGCGATTGGGTGGTTGTGTCGCAAGACGTTCAACAAAGAATTCTAGTCCTCCGCTCATAGGAATATCGGACTGGAAATCAAGAATCATCTTAGCTAAAACCCTAAAATCACGCGTGGCAATACTTGAGGGTGCAAACGATGTGAGTGGCTGGGCAGCCTTTATTGACCGAAGAACCATNTCNTCCTTACTAATCGCATGGAGGTAATTAATATCTCCACCTAGAAAATTTTGGATTACAGAATTGATGCTGCCAAAGAGGCGTTCACCCTCTTCTTGTGAAACAACGNCATTCGGAATAAGCCCAATGTTTTCTAGACCATAGTCTTGAATCATGACTTTGATCATGCCATAGGCGTCCGCAATAGACGAGGGTTCATTCTTTACTACAATAAATCTATGCTGACAAGCCCGAAGAAATGTCATCACTGTGTCNGCCATGCCAGCCGCAAGATCAACAATAAAATAATCGACTTGTTCTTCAATTTCGGAAAAAGAATTGATGATGCCAGCTGTTTCCATGGGGTTGAGGGCTACCATATGCTGAATCCCGCTAGCACCNGGGACTAGTTTTACTCCCATCGGACCCTCAACAATAATGTCTTGCAGGGTCTTCTCACCCGANAGCACATGNCTAAAATTAAAAGGCGTCCGGCACCCCAATGCCAATTGAGCATTTGCAAGTCCCAAATCAGCATCAAATATCATCACCTTTTTTCCGAGTGATGCTAGGGTGACAGCGAGGTTGACAGAGACTGTCGTCTTACCGACGCCGCCTTTTCCGCTTGCAATCCCGATGATTTGCGTAGGAACCGTCTTCAACATTTTAACTCAAATCTCCAATGGCCTTACATTGCAAGAGTCATGCGTTTTTTAGGTTAATGACTTCTTGACAAGCAACCGCATGGCGCTAAATGCACCCCTATTACTTACGTATCACCATTTTTTCAACGTACTATCTTCGTCGATCAGTTCGGTCTAGTCAAACAAAATGAATGGGTAGTTGCGTTAATGTATGTTGGGCCAAACCGATCCCTGACATTGGCACAGCCGAATCCAAAATTGTGGGCTCAGCAGCGGCTACTGAAAGAGACATGTCGCTGCTCATCAAAGCGCTAATAACNGGCCAAGGATATACCTGAGTNTCCAGTCTAGACAACATTACCGAATCCCATTCTAGGTCTGGATTTAGCAGGTGTCTTTTTAAAGACGCTTCGGAGGCGTCTGCTGCTATTACAAGATGTTTCTTGGCTAGCGGTAATAATTTTCCGAGAGTTTCAATATTATTGGTTAAGTCGACACCTGGAGTATCGATTATAATTACTTTACGAGACTCTAGTTCAGACAAAAGTTGTCCTAGCGTCTCTAAATTATTAGCGCGGAAGGTTTCGACTCCAGCTTGTGTGCCGATAAGTTGAGCTTGATTCCATGCGCCAAATCGAGTGTCGTTGTAACTTATCATTGCAACTTCTTGATCACCNNACTGCACNGCCANCTGTTTACANAAACGNCCAGCCATNAGGCTTTTNCCGGCNCCAGANGCGCCCGCTATAAAGTGGGTCCCAGACATTTTTTCTAGAAGGTCTATATGCTTGATGCCGTCGCCTATGAAGGATGCGATCTCAGTAAGTGCGCTTATCATATCCGTATGGTTGTTAATGATATCAGTCAGCATGGCGCGCAGTCCCACGGGCATACCCGTTTCATTAAATGCGTCAATAAGTGGACGCATTTCGTCGGACACTGCGAGAGTTCCGCTCCACGCATCCACCTGCTGAGATAATTTAAATTCTTTACGCATGCTTGCCAATTCTTGTTTAACCATATCAACGATTTCTCGAGCGCGCAGATTTGCGGAATCGTCCTGTTCGACTGAAGTGGCGTTGCGGAAGTCAGGGTTAATCTCTATACCTCTGTCGAACGGTTGTACTTGATTCTCCATGGGTTGGTTGGCGTTGCCAAGCCCCAAAGGCTTTTGGCTATTGTTCGCCCTTTTTTCCCCGAACACATGCGACTCCAAGACCGTATCAAAATTAGGCATTTCTCCAAGCGCTTCTCTACGTGGCGAAGGGTTTGCCACGGGTGTGTCACTCAGCGCATCCATAGCTTGAGTGGCAAGATCTATAGCTACCACTAGCTCTGTCTGATTGTGTGTTCGACTATTTGACACAACCATAGCGTCTTCGCCATAAAGCTCATATACCTTCTCCATCGCTTTGCGTGTGTCATGCGCTAGAACTCTTTGCAATTCCATGTTACTTCCTCAACTTAAGTATTTTCTACATCGACTGTGGCCACCACCTTTACTGCCTGATCATCTGGTATCTCGCTGTACGAGAGTACTGTGAGGTCAGGCAGTCTATGGCGCGTTATTTTAGCCAACCAAGGCCGGATACCTGGAGATACAACCAGCACCGCAGGGTGGCCTTGATTCTCAACTTTCTGGGTATTTTCAGAAAGGGCATTAAACAAACCTTCAGCCAAGTTTGGCTCTATGACTAACCCTTGATTTTTGCTGCTTTGCTGTAGGATGTTATGCAGCATCTGTTCGAGAGATGGGTCGAGAGTAATCACTGGCAAACTCGTGTTCACATCTATTAGTCCTTGCACTATCATTCGGCCTAATCGAGGCCTGACAGCTGCTGTGAGATCATCTGGGTCCTGTGTGTTGCCGCTTTCCGATGATAGCACTTCGATTATGGTACGCATGTCACGAACTGAAACATGCTCGTCCAGAACGTTTTGGAGTACTTTAGTTATTGTGGCGAGAGGCAATTTACCGGGCACAAGATCTTCTACTAATTTGGGCGCTCTTCCGGAGACTTTATCAAGTAATTGTTGAGTCTCATCGTGACTAAGCAGCTCTGCCGAACTGTTTCTCAACAGAGTGTTTAGGTGTGTTGCAATGGCGGTTGCCGAATCGACCACTGTGTATCCTAGAGTGCGTGCATAATCTTTTTGAGAGGGTTCTATCCAAATGGCGTCGAGACCAAAAGCTGGCTCCTTGGTTGGTATGCCCTCTAACGACCCAAGTGCTTGGCCAGGGTTAATGGCCATCTCTCTGCCGACCTTTATCTCTCCCTTGCCACGGACCACGCCGTTCATAATTATGTGATAAACATCAGGCGGTAGATCAAGATTGTCTCTTATCCTAATCGGTTGCACCAGGAAGCCAAGTTCTGCTGAAAGCTTCTTGCGGACTCCTTTGACACGAGATAGTAACTGCCCGCCGGTTTCCGAGTTCACAAGAGGTATGAGACCATAACCAATGTCTAGCCCAACTAGATCGACTTGATCAACATCATCCCAACCAAGCTCCTCTTCTTTGCCCTTTGCATCTTCTTCAACAGTTTTGTTGTCGATGAGGGCCTGACGCGTTTCATTCCCAGACCGATTGGCAAGCATAATTCCAAGACCGCCTGCAGCAAAGCCAAGTGTTAGGAAAATGAAGTGCGGCATTCCGGGCACTGTGCCTAACAATATGAGAATTCCCGACGAAATAAAAAGCGCCATCGGATTGTTGAGCTGAGTTTTGGCTTGGTCCGTAACTGACTGGGATGTTGTTACTCTGGTTACTATGATGGCTGTCGCGAGTGACAGAAGCAGGGATGGTATTTGAGCAACTAAGCCATCTCCAATAGTGAGCAACACATAGATTCGTCCCGCCTCAGAAAAGCTTAGATCATGTTGCGCTATCCCTATGGTTAAGCCGCCCAGAATATTGATCACCAGAATTAATAGTCCTGCAATCGCATCCCCGCGAACGAACTTTGAGGCACCATCCATTGAACCGAAAAAATCTGATTCCTGCGCTATTTCTTCGCGACGCTGTTTTGCGGACTCTTGATCAATAACTCCAGCGTTCAAGTCTGCATCGATCGCCATCTGTTTGCCAGGCAGAGCATCTAGCGTGAACCGAGCTATGACCTCAGAGACTCTTCCAGCGCCTTTTGTCACTACAATAAAATTTATGATCATGAGGATAATAAAAACGATAAAACCAACTACGTAATTTCCCCCGATTACGAAATCGCCAAATGCCTGAATCACTTTCCCCGCAGCATCGGANCCCTCGTGGCCTTTAACTANGACAACACGCGTGGAAGCAACGTTTAGNCCGAGGCGCATCATGGTCGCGACNAGNAATATTGCAGGGAAAGCGGAAAAGTCNANAGGTTTCTCACTATTGATGGCTACCATCAAAATTATCANAGCCACCATAATGTTGAAAGTAAANAATAAATCCAGCATAAAAGCTGGNAGAGGAATNATAAGCATGGTGAGNATTAGGAGAACAAGTAANGGNAATCCTAAACCAGAAAGTTCAAATTTTGACAGGTCCTGTCGTATGTTTGACAGTATCGCGCTAGCCATTAATTTTTTATCCTAAAAAACAGTGTGTTACAGTAAGGCATGTGAGATATATTGCTTCATGCTCTCTGATGAAGCAATAAATGTGCCAGTTGTTGGGGCCATTTGTGGTGGTTTGCGATAGTAAAGATGCCGTCTTTGACGACAATTGCTCGTTACTAAAGATTGACGCCGAACTGCCGATCAGTACATTATGAAGGTGGCTATCCCCAAATACTGTAATTCAAGGCGAAGGGGCATTAGCGACAAACCAAAATCACTTAGTTGCAAGGTGCGATATGAAACTTCAAATGGGAAAACTGCTTAGCAGGACTAGTCTTATTATAGCAGCACTTCTTTTCGCAGGTTGTTCCACAACCAGTGAGTACTCATCGGCCGTGATGCGGTCCATGATAGATTCGAGAGAAAATATTCTAGCCACAGGATATGCGGTCATAAGTGTTCAAATGAACGACAACCCTGCACAGCAAAGACTGCTTTCAATCCGTGCTTCAAAGCTAGATGCCTACAGGTCTTTGCTGGAGCAAGTATATGGACAGTATCTTGATGTCAATACTACCGTCGGAGAGATGGTTGTTCAGAGTGATACATTTAGAGCACGTGTTCAGGGCGTTATTTATGGCGCCAAATTAGTCAGCATCACTCCGGTAGGTGAAGATACTTATACCGTCACCCTCTCCCTAGATAGATCAATTGTAGACGATCTCAGAACCTTGTATATTGATCAAATGTCCGGTAAGACTGCGAGTAGAGCTCCGGCAAGGAAAGGATCTGAATCCAGCACATTATTTGGGCTGTTAGGCAAACTCGCCAAGCAAGATAGCAGTCCCTAGGACCCAGCGGTGGTGTGAGTATATGCTCAGCGAGGCATACAGATTAATGCCCATATTGTCGCCTCAAAATTTAAGGTGCGGAGCTTTAATGCATTGGGTTTTTGCATTCATTTTGACGGTAAATGCTCTTAATTCTGCCATTGCAGAGGACTTTTCGCCCGAGCAAAGACTTGAGGCCATAAAACATGCTTTGGTCGACCTAGCGTTGGGGACCGAAATTTCATTAGGGAGTGCCGCTTTTATCGACAGCCAGGGGGTTTTGCACGAGTCTTCCCATATGACTACCAAGGGCAATATCAGGGGCGTAAGGGTGCTGTCATACCTTGAAGAGGCCGGAATTCCAATCGCTAATGTTGAAGCTGCCATGCTGTCAGACACCTCTTGTCCGGGAGCTCGAACGGACATTCGGAGAGAGGCTTTACTAAGGGTTTCGCATCGGGGTCCCAACAAGAGGTTGGGCGATCATTATTTGAGTGAAGTTGCCACTTTGTCTCGAGAAGTCCTTCTATCTTCGCTTTCGGACTCATCTTCTTGGAGGACCCGTCCCGAAATACGCTTTGCCTCGACTTATGAAAACCTAGTATCTGGAGGGTCGAGTGATCGAGTACCTTATCGTTTTGACATTACAATAAGCGATCATAATCCTGGTCGCATTTCAGCATGCATGGATGACGAACAGATTTCTTACAGTTGCCGTGCAGGCGTTTACGCAAAGAAAGCTTTTAACGTGGTCAGGTACGGAGCGTCAATGGGTCGCAGCGCCATAGACTTTACGCTTGGTTATAGTGAGTGGACGGGGATGGCTGCTGCTGCTTGGGCTTTGCTGCCCAGATTGGATAAAGAGACCACGCCACCTAACTATAATACTCCCAATGTGTCCACCTTTCCGGTTAGGAGTGCTCTGGGGACCTATGCCCTATCTATGCTTCCGGAATACATTGGTAATGTGTCCGGTTGGTCTGGTGCGAATGTAGATATGGAATTGGTGCTTACAGACAGAAAGCTTGACACGCCATTGTATCGAAGGATATTCACTTTGGATTATCCTCGTTTGCCAAAAGGGTACACTAAATCTGCAATGCCACCCGAGTTTCGCTATCAGATTGTTCAGGCT